>CALHUZ010000637.1 GCA_938039305.1 uncultured Saprospiraceae bacterium | reverse complement strand
CCATCTAAACCAGTCACAATAAAAGGTGGCGTCGCGTCTGGGAGATTGCCTATAACAAAACTCCCATTCGCTCCACCTTCGCATGATCCAATTAAATCTTGAATATTGATCACCATTTGTGGTGTCACATCCACTTGTATTGTTCTTATGTTGATACAATTACCTTCTGTTGTTGTGGTGTCGCTATACGACCCACTCTCTGTTATATTCTGTCCGCCAAAAGCATAGCTTTCACCTTCGCATATAGTCACGGACCCAAGATCCTCGTTTAGTTCTTCTACAACGGTTACTGCTACTGTGACAATCGAGTCACAACCACTTGCGGATGTAAATAGCAGTGTATAAATCTCATCATTGTCGAGCACATATGCCCCCATCGTGATTGAAGACCCTCTGCAGATCTCTCGCACACCAAGATCTATATCATAAGTTTCATTTACCGTAAGGTCTAACATAATTGTACTATCACAGCCATTAGCTGCTTGACCTGGAAGTGTAATCTCATATTGTCCTGTCTGCGAGAATGACTGTCCTTGGAAATCATAAGTATCACATGTACTTGCTTCAAGTAAGCTTGTCACTTCTTCTGCAATTTCTAATGTCACCACAACTGTACTATCACACCCATCAGCTGTTTGGAAAGTGTATGAATGCTCACCTGCCGTACTTAGCGTTTCATTATTATAACTGTATGTTTCTCCAAAACAAACCGTCTCGGTTGGTAGAAAGTTAGTTGCAATCTCTTGTAACATTGTAATATCGATAACCAAGATACTATCACACATCTGACTTGAAGTCAATGTATCATAGAATATACCTGCTTGATCGTATGTCTTGTTATTCACTTCTGTAGAAGATCCAAAACAAATCACTTCTGAGATATCAGTAGTTACTTCACTTATCTCTATAAGTGTCACTGTAATCACACTGTCACATCCTGTACTTGCTATTGTTGTTATGCTATGCGGGCCTACACTTGTTAAAAGGGTATCACCAAGCTGGTATCCCTCACCAGCACATAAAGACACGTCTCCAAGATCTGTGGTGACCGAAGTATTTACCGTAAGGTCTAATACAACTGTACTATCACATCCACCAGCTCCTGCACCTGCAAGCGTCACTGGGTACTGTCCTGACTGTGAGAAAGTTTGTCCTTCAAAAACATAGTCATCACAAGTTGAAGCCGAAATGACATTTGTAATTTCTTCTGCCACTTCTACTCTGACAACTACGATACTGTCACAACCATTTGCAGTTGTGTAATCGTAAACGTAATCTCCTGTTGCATTTAGCAAGTCATCGCTATAATTGAAAGACTCTCCAAAGCATACAGATTCTAAAGGAAGATAATTTGTATCTATTTTAGAAAGAACTGTTATATCAATCACAAGTATACTATCACAAAGTTCACTTGAAGTAAGCGTATCATAGAAGATACCTGTCTGATCGTATATTACATTATTCACTTCTGCGGATGTACCGAAACATATGACTTCTGATATATCTGTAGTAATTTCTTCTATTCTATTTATCGATAGAGTAACGATACTATCACAACCTGTCTGAGTAATTAAATTAACTGTATGCGGGCCTTCATCTGAAAGAACTTCATCACCTACTTGGAACGTGTCATCTCCACACAACTTAATCTCTCCAAGATCTGTGGCTGCTGTTGCATTTACTGTAAGATCTAATGTCACTATGCTATCACATCCACCAGCTCCTTGAAGCGTAACAGGATACTGCCCAGTCACTGAGTAGGTTTGTCCTTCGTACACATATGGTGTATCATCGCATGTTGAAGCTGAAACTACATCAGTAATTTCTTCTGCTACTTCAACTCTAACTACGACTATACTATCACAACCCTCTTGAGTTGTGAAATCATATGGGTAATCACCTGTTACACTAAGTGCGTCACCATTATAATCTAATGATGAACCAAAGCACACAATTTCTAATGGAAGATAATTTGTATCTATTTTAGAAAGAACTGATATGTCAATCGCAAGTATGCTATCACAACCCAAACTAGAAGTTAGGGTATCATAAAAGACACCTGCCTGATCGTATATTTTATTATTCACTTCTGCAGATGCACCAAAGCATAAAACTTCTGATATATCTGTTCTAATTTCTTGTATTCTATTGATCGACAATGTGACAATACTATCACAACCTGTCTGAGCTGTTAGATTAACTGTATGAGGACCTTCGTCTGATAGAACCTCATCACCAACTTGGAATGTATCATCTCCACAGAGTTGAATCTCTCCTAAGTCAATATTGTAATTCTGTAAAACAGTCACTGTCACTAAGACAGTACTATCACACGAAGCTTGGCTGGTCAGTACAACCGGTTCATCTTCAACTGCTGCAGTAAATGTTCTATCACCAACAGTTACAGAAGTTCCTTCGCAAATGGCATGGGACTCAGAAGTTATAATTTCTTCAAGAACCGTAAGAACAAGATGCACTGTACTGTCACAACCTCCTTGACCTGATGAAGCATCAAGAATCATCTCATCGGTCGTAGCCGAATAATCTACGCCAAATACCTGAAATGATTCTCCCGAGCAAATAGTCTCTACAACTTCAGTAACTATAGGTGCACTGTGCTTAATTGAAAAAGTAATGAGGCTATCACAGCCATTGGCCCCAGGGGTCATTGCTGTATAACTTCCTTCATCAGAATAACTATTGCCAAGCATTATAAAGGGAACTTCAGGACATATCTCTACCTCTCCAATATCCGTCATAGGAATATCAAAGAATTGTAAGTCAAAAGTCACCATGCTATCACATCCTTCTGGAGTCTGAAGCATCACTTCTTGTTCTCCTCTCTGGGTGTATTCTACATTTTCATATGTAAATGTATCTCCTGGGCAAATTGTAACTACACCTAAATCATTAGTCAATGGTGGTGTAAACGTAATTGTAAAAGTAATGATACTATCACAACCAGTCACACTTGTTAGTGTATCTCTATATCTTCCTGATGTAAAATACTCTTTCCCCGCATGTACTGAAGGTAGTCCTGTACAAGCGAAGATTTCTCCATCGGCTGTCACAGGAATACTTCTCAAGACGGTCAGCTCCAATATCGATATGCTATCACATCCAGTTGGAGAGGTAAATCTTTCTTCATATGTACCAGAAGCAACCCTATCAATTCCAGCAAAGGTGTATGAATCACCAAAGCAAATCTCTTCGCTAAAAGTTACTCTAGTCGCACCACCTATAGTAGCTCTCACCAGAACATTTTGATTACATCCGTCTGCAGTAGTTCCTTGGAGGTCTGCTGTAAGATTATCTTCATCTATTGTAAAGCCATATTCTTCAAGAAAGATCTCATCACCAGGACATATGCTCGGTGCGATGATCGTATCTACTACTTCAAAAAAAGTAAGCTGTACATCGTATTGTATACTATCACATCCCAAAGAAGATAAAGTTGCTACAGTCCCGCTTGGGCGGTTAATGTCAAAAACTTCACCTTCTTGAGTAAATGTCTCATCTGGACAAATGGTCATAGAAACAGGTACAATGGCTGGCTCTATAACAGTAACATTAACTACTACTGTACTATCACAACCGTTAGCTGCACCTCCTGAGATAATCACTTCTTGATCAACTACTGCTGCATCAAATGTCTCACTTCCAACTTGAAATGATTCTCCTGGACATATTCTTCTTGTATCTATTCCTTCAGCTAAGTCATTAAATATCAAATCTACCGTCACTGTTGCGGCACATCCATTGGCCCCTCTATCGAGTACAACAGTATTAGGATAAATCATCGAATCATCGAAGTCTCTAAAATCTCCTGGTGCTATTTCTATAGTAACTATATCCCCCATACAGTGCGTCGACTGTGGTATAGTGTCGGCTATAGCTTCTATGAGATTAGCCTTGATATCTAAAAACTGACAGTTACCTAAAGAAACAAACATCTCAGGGTTGTCTTTATCTATTTTAAAAGGAGTTGAGCCAGACATTATAATAGTGTCAGTATTAGCACAAAGATCAAATCTCACCTCTGTTATAATTGTCTCACCAGAAACATTTAAACTGATCTGTTGTATACTATCACACCCATTAGAAGCAGGTAAAGGAAGTGTATATAATCCTCTAAAAGAATCTGTAAATAATGTATCATAATTATCTCCATGGGGAGGCGGGTCTTTTAATTGTCCTTTAATCCAACCTACATGTCTGCCTGCTATAATTGTATCATAGTAATAATATGCTTCTCCGCATGTAAGACCAGCACCAGGATAAAATCGCGTGGATGTCACTGGCTGTAATCTTGTAATATTGGCAACAAACATGGTATCGCAAGCATCAGCACCCATGATAACCGTATCTCCACGGATCTCATGATTTCCAAACATAAAAGAGTCGCCTGCACATAACGTTGTATCTACAGTGATTGGGTCCGCAGGATCCACAATTGTCACGAAAAAACTTTTAGCCAGAGGAGGAGCTCCACATGCTGTATAAGCTTCTACTTTAAACCCTACAGTTCTTGGCGAAAGCCCGTCTACTCTTATCGTTCTAAAATCCTGAACAAATTCATCAACAAAGGCCGCAGCGTTGTTAGGTACAAAATTAAATAAACTAAGATCACCTGAAACTTCAAGTCTATAGTCTACATACTGCAAATTAAACATCTCGATGAAGTCATATGTCAATCCCGCTGCATTACACAGCAAAGGAATTTCAGCAGGTACTTGTCCGAAATTTGGAAACTGTGAAAGATCATCAACTGTAATCAAGAAATTATCAGGTGCGACCGTGGCCGCATCTGGTGTAAAAGTAAAACTAAGTGTCTGTCCTGCATAGTCATTCAAAACTGCTCCCGGTGTCCAAGTACCTGTAATACCATTGTCATCCATAGATGGCAAAATAATATCAGAACATTGAATAGGACCAAGTTCTCCAAATCGAACTTGAGCTTGACACTGCGCGTCAATACTTTCCAAAACTGTTACATCAATATCATCATATAATTCGCAACCATTGTTATCAACAACTGTAACACGATATGTACCAGATGTAGCTGGATTTATATTTTCTAAACGTAACTTATTTCTTCCATTTGAGACATTTCCAGAAACCGTAGTACCATCGGGATATGCCCAAGTGTACTGATGATTAGGATTAGCAGCCACAATCAATGTAAGTGACCCTTCCCCTTCGCAAACTTCTCTTGAGTTTGGACTTCCTTCGATTTGTGGGTTAAGTAGCAAATTCTCTCTTGCAACTCCTCTTATAGATATTGGACCGATATCATATGATGCCCCTTCTCTTTGAGTTCCACCTTTAATAGATATAGATAAAGAACCTCCTTCTTGACCGATATCAAATGATTCGTTGATCGTAAAAGATCCATAATCCGTAGTCGCACCACAAAAGTTAATGACCTTAAGTTCTCCTGTAGTTTTTGAAAATATAGTGACTTCAAGACCATCGGTCCCTGCCCACTGGCTACCATCATCAGATGGACAACCATTGATTTGAAAATCACCAGGTAATTGATCATCTGCAAATCCACATTTAAGATCACCTCTTGGGATAATATCAAACTTCACAATAGCTTCGCAATAGCCAAATATTGTAAAAGTATCTATGCTCAGAACATTGTCTAAACTACCACAAGCGGGTGATGGATCTCCATCTTCACAAGGACAGGGGCCAGAGCCTTCCATATCCTCAAATACAAATACGTTATTGCTAACGCCAAAAGTACCTGTGCCATCTTGGTTAGAACTTGTTGCCTGCCAGAAAATACCATCATCTGTTTGCCCGGATGTGGCACCTGGTGACTGGAAAGACCAGTCGAGGCTGTCTATAAGTACTGTCGTTTGTCCATGTATTTGGGGAACACATAGGGTAATGACAGCAATTAATTGGATTAATTGTTTCATCGGTTTTGTAATCATGCTTAATATATAGACACGAAAACTCATATATCCCCCCTTACCTTAGCCCCATCTAAATGTAAAATACTTGACATTTAGAGGAGGGAAATGATAATTAGGTACCAATACTCATCTTTTAAGGTGGTTTGGATAAAACTGCTAATTTTGTCGCACACAAGAAAAGCAGGTATGATACTTAGCGAACAAGAGCTAATAAGAAGAGAAAACCTTCAAAAAATACGGGATTTAGGAATTGATCCATACCCGAGCATAGAATATCATGTGACAAAACTGTCTTCAGAGATTAACGAAAATTATTCTGAAGAAACTAAGGAGGAATTTACGGAAGTGAGAATCGCTGGTAGATTAATGATGAAGCGTATCATGGGCAAGGCTTCATTTGCAGAACTTCAGGATAGCGCAGGGCGCATGCAGATATACGTCAATAGAGACGAGATATGTCCCGATGAAGATAAGACGATGTATAATACTGTCTTCAAGAAACTGCTTGATATAGGGGACTTCATAGGCGTTGAAGGGCACGTATTCACTACTCAAACGGGTACAACGACACTTCATGTCACTAAGCTGGTTGTGCTAAGTAAGTCGCTAAAGCCTCTTCCTATCGTCAAGACCGATGCCGATGGTAAGGTTCATGATGCAGTGACTGACCCAGAGTTCAGGTATAGACAGCGGTATGCAGACCTAGTGGTAAACCCAAGTGTCAAGGAGACATTCGTTAAGCGATCTAAGATGTATCAAAGTATGCGTGAATTCCTAAACGCTAAGGGATACATTGAGGTAGAAACGCCTATTCTTCAACCTATATATGGAGGTGCTGCAGCAAGGCCTTTTAAGACTCATCATAATACTCATGACCGAGATCTCTATCTACGTATTGCAAATGAACTTTACTTAAAGAGACTAATCGTAGGAGGTTTTGATGGAGTATATGAATTCTCAAAAGACTTCAGAAATGAAGGAATGAGTAGGTTTCACAATCCAGAATTTACACAAATCGAATTCTATGTGGCCTACAAGGACTACGAATGGATGATGAACTGTGTGGAGGAAATGATAGAGAAAGTAGCCATCGACGTCACTGGCTCCACTGTTGTAAAGGTCGGAGATAATGATATCGACTTTAAGAGGCCATGGAAGAGATATACGATGTACGGTGCGATCGAAGAATTCACAGGTGTGGATATATCTCAGATGGATGAGGCAGAGATGCGAAAAGCTGCTAAAGAGATGAAAGTTCCTTTAGATCCAACTATGGCACGTGGTAAGATCATAGATGAGATATTTGGCGAGAAGTGTGAGGCACAATTGATTCAACCGACTTTTATAACAGACTACCCTGTAGAGATGTCGCCTTTAGCTAAGAAGCATAGAGACAAAGAAGGATTAGTCGAAAGGTTTGAGGCAATCTGTAATGGTAAAGAGATCAGTAATGCATTCTCCGAGTTAAATGACCCCATCGATCAGCGAGAGAGATTTGAAGCACAATTAGAACTTGGCAAGCGTGGTGATGACGAAGCTATGGTTCTGGACGAAGACTTCCTTCGTGCATTAGAATATGGTATGCCCCCAACAGCAGGTGTGGGTATCGGCATGGATCGTCTTGCAATGATCATGACTAATTCTAATAGTATACAAGATGTGTTGTTCTTCCCTCAAATGAAGCAAGAAGCTCCTGCCAGAAGCGAAGAGTCTGAAGTAGAAGAATAGTAATTTTTACACTGCTCAAAAATGAAAAATGTGAATCACCGAAAACAATAAATGGGTGAGATTATAAAAAGAAGAACAAAGACTATGACAAAAATACTTGAAGGAAAGAGAGGAATTATATTTGGTGCATTAGATGAGAAATCAATCGCTTGGGCGATCGCAGAGAAGTGCCATGAGCATGGTGCTCAAATCACTCTTACTAATGCTCCAGTAGCGTTACGATTTGGAAAGATCAATGAGCTTGCTGAGAAGCTCGGCACTATTGTAATTCCCGCAGATGCAACATCACTTGAAGATATCGAAGCACTATATGAAAAATCAATCGAGCACTTAGGAGGGAAAATAGACTTTGTACTTCACTCGATAGGTATGTCTATCAATGTCAGAAAAGGCAAGCCTTATACTGATCTGAATCATGAGTGGATGAAGAAGACATTTGATATATCAGCGATCTCGTTTCACAAGGTAATGCAAGTCGCATATAAGAATGACTATATCAATGAATGGGGATCAATCGTAGCGCTAACATACATGGCTGCTCAACGTACTTTCCCAGATTATAATGAGATGGCAGAATCCAAATCTCTTTTAGAATCTTTCGCAAGAAGCTTCGGATATCACTATGGAGTTAAAAACAAAGTGAGAGTTAATACTGTATCACAATCTCCTACTATGACAACTGCAGGAAGTGGGGTAAAAGGATTTGATTCATTCTTTGACTATGCAGATAAAATGTCTCCTCTTGGAAATGCGAGCGCTGAATCATGTGCGGACTACTGTATAAGTTTGTTTAGCGATCTAACTAAAATGGTCACTATGCAAAACCTATATCACGATGGTGGCTTTTCAAATATGGGAATGAATGAAGCTGCTTTAGGCGGTTGATAAGGAAACGAATAAATATGAGGTATTTAGGAAAAGGTATTTTAAAACAACCTAATCGAGTAGCATCCATTTGATTCCAAATCTAATTCTGAAGTCGTACTGAGGAAACCCAGTGACTAATGGATGATAGTACGAAGTGAGATCAGTACTTGTCGGTCTTAACCGATGAAGCGCATTGACTGTTTTTACAAAAAACTTAAATGGGCCTACCTTGGCATTGAAGTAAGGGTTTAGAATAATCACATCTCTACCTTTTTGTGTGATATCATTATAAAACACACCTGTGACTGCATAGAATTCTGGCAAGTCATAAGCAGGCATAAAGCTTATGTCTGCACCTATGTGTGAAAGCATGTTCTTTTTAAACATATGGAATTTGAGAAACACTTTGCCTCGGTAAGTGAGAACAGGAACACTAATTCGAGTATCTGACACAGATTGAAACATCAACGCATGCTCTGTAAAAAAGGGACCTAACTTAACATCTTGTTTTAAAGTGGCTTTTATAAAGCTGATATTACTCTCTATTTGTTCATATACGCCCTCGCTTGAGATATTTAAAATATTCTTATAGAACTGATTTTCTAAAGAAAGACTTGTTAGCGTTTTTTTATACACAAGGTCTGCACCTAAAGCACCGCCGACAGTGTTTGTCCAATCAGATCGTTGAAACTCTTCGTTATTCAGAACTAGTCTTTGTGCGGATAAAGAAGGAATCGACTGTCCATAAGACATCTTAAATCCTATATCAAAAGCACTTGAAGAACTGTAATCCAACTGGGCGGACAACTTAGAAAACCCGGAAGCATCTAATATCCCCAACTTGGCTTCTGTGTTTAGAGATATATTTTCCTTTAACTCGGTAGCATACCCAATACCCAAGATGCCTTGGAAATAATTTTCTTTTATTGAATCCCCTAAGGTCTGGTTCAACCTTGATAAATCAAGAGATAGTGATAGCGCCCCACTTTCCAAATTCTTAACCAGCTTATTACTTAATGTAACATCACTTACTGCATTAGAATAAGACAAGCTATTAGTTGGTAGAACAAAACCTACAAGTGGGCTTCCAGCAGGGTCAAGGCTTGTACTTGAAGCGTTATAAGATGATATTTTATAGGATAGTCTTGTATCCAAGGTGAACTTTAGAGGCGATGACAAAGAATCTCTGAACTGCAGATTATTTCCAATTGTAATTGATCTATGACCGTTATCCAGACTTATAGATTCTCCCGAACTAATCTCCCCGCCTACATCTTCTATTATAATTGGCCGATCATAGATTAGATAAGTGAGTCGATTCCCTGATTTGCTTCGTTGAAACATCTTTATATCAAGTCTTTTAAGGCTGTTCGATTGACGTGTATTACTTCCATCATCCGACATACTTTTATAATTAAAATTAAAAAAGAGTCGGCGGGCAAAAGACTTGTAAAACTTAGCTGTAAAATGCGAAGATCCTAAGACTGCCGCGTTCAGTGGATAAAATCCAGGGGCAAGGTGAATCTCACTAAATGAACGATTGACTTGAACAAGTGATGAAGATTCTGTAGCATGAAAGAGTCCATCGTATAGATGATGTCCCATATCGATGCCTTCTTCTGAAGCATACCATGGCTGCCATTGTCCAGCAGAAAGATCTGAACCCAAATTCGGTACAAGAAAATCAGAATGAAAGATAGGCTCAACAAGATGAACATCATCAATGAGGCTATCCAAATTAGCTAAAACAACTCTCGGTTCATTTAATGAAAATGAAATGTACTTAAGTGCAGGTCTTTCTAATGTATCTGTACCCAAGGTATTCTGGGTTTGAGCAGGTCCATATCCACCATTAACACTATCGTAGGGCCTTTCCCTCACTTGAGCAAAGGATACGATACAAATGCTCATGAACAAGGACACTAATAAAGCGACTTGATATGACCTGATATGAACAAAAGAATAAGACATGGGCATATAGAACGCGAAAGTACGGCAGAAAGTAGATCCTAAGGACTCAGAAAAAAGAAAAAGGGCGTGATTTTCATCACAACCCCTTTACTAAGCATAACAACCTTTAACCTTTTATATTTTTTATACCTCTTAGTTACCTTTAAATACATCACTAAAGATGCCGATATTCTCGAGATACATACTCTTATCTTGGACGTTAGCATCACCATTAAGATCATAATCCTGTCTATAGTAACTACTGTGAAGTCCGTTTTCCTTAAGCCATTCTGTAAGATCTCCTACATTAATATCTGTGGCAGAAGGCCCTACTGAAAACTGATCTCCATTGGCCATGTACATAGCAAATACTCCTGGTGCAACCTCCTTCTGACCTTGTCCAAGGAGTCTTGTGTAAGACTGATTAGATCTAAAGTCGTAAGTGATCGTATTTCCTTCAACAGGCATTCTGGATTTTGACATAACAATCAAGTGATTACGATGCTCAACTACGACGTAGTATTCTTTGGTCGGATCAACAAGACAGCAGTTATCTTCTGGGAAACTGATCAGTCCATCTTCATGTAGCATACCTGCTCTTGTACATGCTTCGTATTCGATATTCTCAGTTGATCTAAGGCTTACGAGTACCCAATCCACAACATCATTGTCATAGTATAGGTTATTCTCCAAGGTTGACCCTGATTCGTATGTCATACCTTCTGTACTTGATCTAAACCAAGGCTCTTCACGATATGGATGACCTGCGTCTGTATATTTTCCTAAGAATGTAGTTGGTTTTTGGCCTGGTAAATATCCAAGATCATTCAACTTGACATTCATTTTTTCTGTATCGTAGTTATAAGGTCCTTGCAAATTCACATGAACATTAAGTTCTGCACAAATCATCTCACAATCATCCGCATAAGTAATATCGATAGCAAAAGTCCTGAGACAATTATTTCTATCGCTGATAATCAAAGTGTAATACCCAGTATCTACATTAGCTGCGAAAGGTGTTGTTTCTCCTGTACTCCATTCGTAAGTATAAGGGCCAGAATCGCCATCAACTGTACTTTGAATAAATCCATTTGATGTTCCACAATCAGGTGCCGTTATCTCAATCTCAGCTGTGTACTCGCACTCTAAAGAGATGGCTGCATCAATATTTTGAATCACTTGCCCACTGATAAGTTCTATCATTTCAGATTGCCCCGTCACAGGATTTATATCACTATCAATATCGTTATCTAATGATGCCTTATATGGGCCTATAGAATATCCCGCGGGAGCTATCACTCTAATCATATACTCTCCAGGAGAAAGATTGGTAAAGGCAAATGATCCATCCGGATTAGTGACTGTTGTTGCCACAGGTTCTCCTCCTACCTCATCAAGCAATTCGACAGAGACGTCATTCACACCTACTTCACCTTCGTTTTGAATACCATCATTGTTAGTATCAGCCCACACTAAGTTTCCAATAGAACCAGTCTGATAAAATCCTCCGTCCAAGCCATATAAGGACTCATCAATTTCCAACTCAAAAGGAGCTGTAGCGCTTGAGAAAGTCAAATCACTATTTTGATCTTGTGTACCTTGGTTAGGCAATGTAGGAGCATATGCACTGGTTGGGTTGAATTGTAAATAATAAGTACCAGGTGCGACTCCTGCAAACAAGTATCGTCCGTCGTCATCAGAAGATGTAGTCATGATCAGACTATCATTTTCATTTAAGAATAACTGAACTTCTACATCTTCTATACCTGGCTCACCGACTTCTTGTATACCATTACGATTGAGATCCTCCCAGACGTAATCACCGATGGCTCCTGATGCAAAAGTTCCAAATGTATATGCCAGATATTGATCTGGCACTACTGCGATTGTAGAAGTTATACTTCCCTGTATCTCATTACTAATACCACCATTATATTTGGGAGTAGACCTTGTTGTACTAAGATATAAAGGATCCATACTTGAAGGAATCACTTGCCATCTCTCTCCGTCCCATCCCACAATTGTCAATCTCAGCAAATTATTATTAGATATTCTTTCTATTTCACTGAAGATATCCCATGTTAATGTTATCTCTGTGGGTGTAGCACCATCTATATCCCAGTATTCTAAATCACTGACATTAACTACGTCTAATGATTTGGAATTTTGAGGAAAAGGCCCACCAACTGGTAACGCTGCATAATTTCCACCGTAAATAGTATTTGTGACAGCAGAAGCGGGATCTACATTATAATAAGCTGCAGTAGTGCCATCTGCTCCAGAGATTGCGACAGGTCTGTATTTGCCATTATCACCAATTGGAAAAACGAAAGCTCTATCTCCATACTTTTTCACATAGCCATCTACATAACTATCGTTTCCTATACCCTTCCATCCTGGAGATACATCAGAAAAACCAAGTATACCATAACTACTTCCTGGCGTAGTACGCTGAGTACCTATTATCCCGGGAAGAGCCCCCATACTCCCTTTATCAAAGTCGTGGATGCCAAATATGACACTCTCACCTTCGTTATGAATAAACGTATTTCCAAAAGATGCTGACTGGGCATACGATTGCAAATTAAACAAGGCAATCAGTCCAATTATAAAAACGATATGTAGTTTGCTATAGTGCATCTCTCTATTTCTTCTTACTGCTTACTTTATCTTACTTAACTACAAATACAACGTTGATGTATGTGCAGTTTCCTGCTGGAATAGATGATACGTCATAGTCAAAATTACCATCGTCATCTAAGGCTGTGTTAGAGAAGACACTTCCATCATAATCAGTAACATAGTAGAACAATTCATTTCTCTGGTAAGTCGGTATAGCAGATGGTGCTGATGGACTTGATAAAGTCGGCGATCCAAATCTGTCTAAATACTCCTGATATAGATCTATCGTATTACCAGTAGTAATAGTACTCACATCAATTACAATTGCAGGTGGATAAAATATCTTTGCAGCTTTTACTGTATTAGTTTCTACAACATCACCTTGTGCGTCTACTGCAAGATGATACACGGCATCATCAACAGCTGCAAGAGTATCTAAGTAAGTCCCTACACCATAGTCTGAGAATCTCACAGAACCATTATCCACATCTAACCTCGCTGCTGGAGAGGTAGTACCTATTCCGACATCACCATCTGACTCTATTATCACATCTTGAGTACCATCAAAGGTCAGGCTCTGTCCACTCATTGTCACAGTTCTATCAGCTGATAATGTCTGATCATTAGTTCCTAAGTGATTGTCATCGATATTAAAGACAGCACTTCCTTCTATCTGAAGAGTGTTGATATTATCATTAGGATCTGCATTAGTATATGTTAAGGTTTGATCATCAGTATTCACATAAGCTGATAAATCCACAGGCGTGGCATCATTCGTAATGCTCAAGATGTTTCCACTTAGACTCAAGTCCTGCGCATCTGTGTTATCCAAGTAAGGAGTTAGATTAACTGTTAATGGCGCTACACCATCATCCTCTAAACTGATAGATAGAATATCTGATGCACTGATTGAAAACTGATCAACAGTCTGATCATCTGTCTCATTTATAAATAATCCGTCAGCATTGAAGCTAAGGTCATTATTGGCTGTAGTTGATATGATTGGAATAACAACTGGTGCA
>CALHUZ010000636.1 GCA_938039305.1 uncultured Saprospiraceae bacterium | reverse complement strand
GTCTCCATAGAAAGCTTTACACCTAACAATCAAGAACTGGCAGAGGCCGTATGCATCTGGAAGCCCTTTGCTGATTCTCAAGATCAATTTGCCATAGATGGCCTTTCATTTTTAAAGTCTCTCTTTTCATCCAGCTAACCTCCACATCATGAAATTCAAAACGAACTTTCTCCTGCTTACTGTTCTCATGGTCTTCACATTATACCAGTGTGCTCCTTCTACGAGTGAACCTATAGAACCACGGAAGATGGAAGTCCTTTTCTTAGGACATGATAGTGAGCATCACAATAGCTACGAATTAATGCCGTACCTCTCGTCATATATTTCTCCTAAAGGTATTAACCTAACTTATACAGATGAGATGAAAGACCTAAATGCAGACCATCTTTCTAATTTCGATGCCGTCATGTTGTATGCGAATCATGATGAGATAAAATCCTCTCATGAGAAAGCGCTACTTGATTTCATAAAGAAGGGTGGAGGATTTATCCCTGTGCATTCAGCCAGTTATTGTTTTCGCAATTCTGATAAGCTTGTAGATATCATAGGCGGTCAGTTTGAATCACACGACACAGCAACTTTCTCTTTGGATATCATAGATGGTGATCATGAGATCACTGCTGGACTTGAACCTTTTGAAACTTGGGATGAGACCTATGTTCATACAAAGCATAGCAAAAAGCAGGTGCTTATGGAGCGAGTCGAAGGCGACCATCGAGAGCCTTATACTTGGATTAAAGAATACGGGAAAGGGCGCATTTTTTATACAGCGCTCGGCCACGACGAACGCACTTGGAGTCATCACGGATTTTTGGAATTACTACATCGAGGTATTCTCTGGTCTTTAGGAGATGCGAAGAAAGAAGCACTTGCACAATTAGAATTTCCAGTACTAGCTTATAGCGCTGCGAAGATCCCCAACTACGAACAAAGAGATCCTGCTCCGCAGTTGCAAGCACCGCTGAGTCCCGAAGAATCTATGAAGATGATCCAGACACCGCCAGGATTCAAATTAGAATTATTTGCCTCCGAGCCTGACATCATTAATCCGATTGCGATGAACTGGGATGAGCGCGGTAGACTTTGGATCTTAGAAACAGTGGACTATCCTAATGAGATAAAAGTAGAACCTGGCATAGGTCGTGATCGAATCAAGATCGTCGAAGACACAGATGGTGATGGCAAGGCTGATAAGTTTACAGTCTTTGCAGAAAATCTTAGCGTTCCTACAAGTCTTGTCTTTGCTAATGGAGGTGTCATCGTATCGCAAGCTCCTCACTTCATTTTTTTCAAAGACACTGATGGAGATGATGTTGCTGATGTACGTGAGATTATAATAGACGGCTGGGGCACTGACGACACTCACGCAGGTCCTTCTAATTTAAGATATGGTTTTGACAATCAGATCTGGGGCGTGTTGGGATACTCTGGATTTGAAGGTAAAATCGGCGATAAGGAACACAAGTTTTCACAAGGCGTATATCGCTTCACTCCTGATGGATCTTCATTAGAATACATGAGTCGCACTTCCAATAATACTTGGGGGCTAGGTTTATCTGAAGCCAATGATGTCTTTATTTCAACGGCTAATAATACACACAGCGGATACTACGGTATACCGGATGCCCATACTAAAGACGTAGAAGGATTGCATGCTCGTGGTATTGAAAAGATAGATGGGCATTATCTTTTTCATCCGATAACGCGCAACTTCCGACAGGTAGATGTCTTTGGTGGATTTACTGCAGCAGCAGGACATGCGCTTTATACGGCGAGGTCCTATCCAGAAGAATTTTGGAATAATGTTGCACTTGTATGTGAGCCTACTGGCCATCTTTTACATAAAGCTATACTTTCAAAAGACGGTGCTGGTTTTAGTGAAAGTGATGGTTGGAATCTCTTAAGCAGTGCTGACGAATGGGTGTCACCAGTTGCTGCGGATGTCGGGCCTGATGGTTCAGTGTGGATTTTAGATTGGTACAACTTTATCATCCAGCACAATCCAATACCAGAGGGTTTTGAAAATGGTTTGGGCAACGCCCATGTCAATCCACTCCGCGACAAGCAGCGAGGAAGAATTTACAAATTGGTGCACAATGATGCGCCCACTTATGAACCGATCATTCTTGATCCAAATGATGCGGATCAACTACTAACAACTCTTTCATCGGATAATATGCTATGGCGCATGCACGCACAGCGACTGCTAGTCGAAGGAGCACATACTTCCGTGAAAGACGGTCTTATCAATCTTATAAAAGATAGATCTAAAGATGCCCAAGGTCTTAACAATGGGGCCTTACACGGCATCTGGACGTTGCATGGACTTGGACTGATAGGTGATGCTCATCCTATTGTCATGAATGTCATAAACGAAGCTCTTTCTCATCCTGCGGCTGGGGTTAGAAAAGCAGCTTTACAATCTCTACCTGTCTCTACTTCAACTTTAGATCAACTGCTTGCAACAGATATATTAGAAGATAAAGACCTTGCCACAAGATTGGCTGCAAGTAATAAATTATGGCAATTGCCGTCATCAGAAAAACTGGCACAGACGCTTATAGATCTGTCACAGGATGAGACCTATCTATCTGATGTCTGGTTAGCTCGATCTATATATGTGGCAGCTGTAAA
>CALHUZ010000635.1 GCA_938039305.1 uncultured Saprospiraceae bacterium | reverse complement strand
ATGATTCCCACTTACAACGTGGAGAAGGATGCTGAAGCTTATGCTCAGAAATTTGTTCAGGACCTTCCAGATGGAAGCACAGAAAGAATAGGAAAAGCAAGACAGTATACTTCAAAGTACTTGGACTCTATGTCAAGTGAGGTGATATTCAGCATTCCATTGTTGAAAGACTTTACATACAATGAGCTTAAAGGTCAGAACTTAGCTCTTGGACTTGATTTGAAAGGGGGACTGAGTGTTGTTCTTCAAGTCAATATGAAGGATCTGGTTCATGAGATGTCAGGTACTACAAAGGACCCAACTTTTCTTGAAGCCTTGGATAAAGCGAATGTTGCTCTCAAGAGTTCTCAGTCAGATTTCGTCACATTATTTGTAGATGAATTTGGGAAGATAGCAAATGGTAAAAAGCTTGCTCGTACTTTCATCGGTCGAAATTCTAAGATAAGGGATGAGATAACTGCTGACGCTTCAGACGGTGACGTGGCAAGAATACTTAGAGACAAAACTAAAGGTGTAGTTAATCTAACTTTTAATAGACTCAAGCAAAGAATTGATAAGCTGGGAGTATCACAGCCAAATGTGACACTTGATGCAGCAAGGGATATTATTCTTGTAGAATTGCCTGGGGTAGATAATGCAGAACGTGCTAAGAACTTTTTACAAGCAAGTGCGCAACTTGAGTTCTGGGATGTATATAACATGAACGAACCTGGTGTTGCTGCTTCTTTCCAGCAGGCTGATCAGATCTTGAAGAATAAATTTGCTGCGAGTGATGAAGTAGTCATTAGATATGATACTACATATACTTATACTCGTGATACAAGTGGCAACGTAGTTGATTCAGTTCAGCAAATAAATGAGTTAGGCCCAGATCCTTTAGCTAATCAAGGACCTCTTCTTTCAGTGCTGAGGTTGAATCCTGCTATTCAGACAGCAACTGTCGGAGTGGCGAATAAGAATCAAAGAGCAATTATCGATTCTCTTTTAAGTTATGATGAGGTAAAATCACTCTTCAAGCCAGATGGTAAGTTTTTATGGGCGGCTGATCCTAATGTTGATCCAACTACAAGATTACCTACTTCTGATTATCAACTTTACTACATTAAGAAAGCACCAGGAGGCGGCGAAAAGCCAAAAATGGAAGGAGACGTTGTCACTTCAGCTTCTCAATCACCTGATCCTTTGACAGGACAAGTGCAGGTTACTTTAGGTATGAATAGCAAAGGTGTTGCGGCGTGGGCTCAAATGACTACAGAAGCAGCTGCCGCAAATAATAGGCAAATTGCCATAGCATTAGATAATGAAGTGGTCTCTGCTCCTACTGTGAACGGACCGATTACGCAAGGAAGAACTGCAATCTCTGGTAACTTCACAATAGCTGAAGCTACTGACCTTGCATCAATTCTTGAAGTAGGTAAGCTTCCAGCAAAGGTGGATATTGTACAGTCTAATACTGTAGGTCCATCATTAGGAAAGCAGAACATAGAAAGAAGTTTCAAATCATTGATGTTCGGTTTACTGGTAGTTCTACTCTTTATGGTTGCATACTATGGAGGTGGAGGTCTTGTTTCGATCATCGCTTTGATAGCCAATATGTTTTTCATATTTGGTGCCTTAGCATCAATCGGAACGGTAATGACGATACCTGGTTTTGCCGGTATTGTACTGACCATCGGTATGGCAGTGGATGCCAACGTGATCATATTTGAACGGATCAGGGAAGAATTGCGATCGGGCAAATCAATGCTCGCTTCCGTTCAAGATGGTTTTAAAAACTCTTACAGTGCCATCATAGATGCGAACGTAACGACCATATTGGTGGCTATCGTTCTTGCATATTTTGGTTTAGGTCCGATTAAAGGATTTGCTGTTGTTTTGATCATAGGTGTACTATCATCATTATTTACGGCAGTGTTATTAGGTAAATTAATGATAGACTACTGGACACAATCTAAAGGAAACAATATTTCTTTTTGGACGGGTTGGTCAAAGAGCGTCTTTGCTAATCTCAATATCGATTGGATCGGAAAGAGAAAGATAGCATATGCGATATCTGGAACAATCATAGTTCTTGGTCTTGCATCTATCTTCACAAGAGGATTTGATCTTGGTGTAGATTTCACAGGAGGATATTCTTACAATGTACAATTTGAAGAAAATGCTGATGTCTCTGCTCAAACGATAAGAGAAGCTCTAACTGCTCCTTTTGGAGGAGAACCAGTTGTAAAATCTGTAGACGTAGCTAATACATATCAGATCGTAACATCATATATGATGGATGCAGATGATGATGCGTCTGAGCAAGTAATGGCTAAACTTCATGAAGGAGTTAACTCACTTGTCGGTGGAGGCTTGTCCTTGGCTGATTTTCAGAATACAGATAATGTTGATCTTACTCATATAACTTCTACAAGTAAGGTAGGACCGACGATAGCAGATGATATTGCGAATGATTCGCTTTACGCGGGCATATTTGCCTTGCTTGCGATCTTCTTATATATTCTTATAAGATTTAACAAGTGGCAGTTTAGTCTTGGTGCAGTTGCAGCCTTGTTCCACGATTCATTGATCGTGTTAGGCTTGTTCTCTATCTTTTGGGGTAGAATACCCGGCTTAGCACTTGAGATAGATCAAGTATTCATAGGAGCCTTACTGACAGTGATCGGTTACTCTATAAACGATACAGTGGTAGTATTTGATAGAATCAGAGAATACCTTGGTATCTATACGAACAAGTCGACTGATGAGGTGCTTAACATGGCGATCAACAGTACTTTCAGTAGAACGATCGTGACATCATTGACGACATTATTTGTGGTCTTGATCTTGTTCTTGTTCGGAGGAGGAAATATCAAAGGATTTGCATTCGCTATGATAGTGGGTGTCTTAGTGGGAACATACTCTTCAATATTCGTGGCAACACCTATCGTAAGAGACTTCTCTAATGAGCTACGCGGACGTAGAAAAGAAGAAACAAAGAAGCATTTTTCTAAGGCGATCGAAGACGCTTAGGAATAACATAAAGAATATAAAAGCCTTGATCGTTCTTCGATCAGGGCTTTTTTTGTGTCTTGAAGTGATTTAAAATTTAGCTGTTTCATTAACAACAAAGATCGATAGCTCGTTATCTTAAAGGGCGGGATATAAATCTCCTATATTTACAGAGGTCATCTAAATGATGGAATGAAGAAAATAGCAGCGAAAAGAAACGAAAGCCAGATGTACGATACAGCTAGTATCTCTTCTAAGAGAAAGGTCAGCGTCGTTTTTATGTATCTATTGACTATTTGTTTATTGGTTCCTGCTTGCTCAACAGTTAAGAAGATAAAAGACGGAAGGACTGCTTTTCAGCAGAAGCAATATGCTATCGCCATTGATTATCTCAATCAAGATGTAGTGAAAGCAGAAGGTACGGATGAGTATGCCGAGATCGCATATCTCTTAGGTGAATCATATAAGAACCTGAACAATTCTGAGCTTTCAATGAAGTGGTACATAGAAGCTGCGAAAAGTAACTATGGCCCACAAGCCTTTTGGGAAATGGCATATGCTCTCAAGAAAAATGAAAGATACGAGGATGCCATTTTAAGTTTTCGAAGGCTGGATAAGATGGTAGATCGAAGAAGAGAAATAGCTCTTGAAATCGAAAAATGTCGACAAGCACAGAATTGGAAATCAGAAAATCAAGAGCATGATTATATCTTAGAAGCCATAACGCTTAATAGTAATGAGTCAGATTACTCTCCGTCGCTTTGGCAAGGGCGAAACCTTGTATTTACTTCAGATAGGTTGGAGAATGGCACAGAGACTTATGCTTGGACTGGAAATTCATTTTCAGACTTGTACGTGAGCGATATAGATGATTATTACGCAGTGCCTTTTGAAGAGCCGATCAATACTGAACATAATGAAGGCACTGCTACCTTTTCAAAGGATGGAGCAGTTATGTTCTATACCAGCTGTTATAGTGAGACAGGAGATAGCTATTGCAAAATATTCAGATCAGAATTGAAGCAAAGTGGTTGGACAAAAGGGAAAGAAGCGTTTCAAATGAGGCCTAAATTCCTATATCGAGATCCTGTACTAATTGAAAATGATAGCGTTCTTGTATTTACGAGCAACGAATCAACTGGGGTAGGAGGGCATGATCTATATTATAGTTTACTTGAAGAAAATGATACTTGGAGCGCACCAGAGCTTATGCCTACATATCTAAACTCCACTGGACAGGAGCGGTTTCCAACATGGGAGCAGTCCACAAAAACACTTTATTATAGTAGTGACTTTTTTAGTGGCTTAGGAGGCTTGGATATTTTTAAAACTAGTCTAAAAGATGACGGAAGCTGGACGCGCCCAGAAAATCTACTTCCACCATTTAATAGTAGTGAAGATGACTATGGACTTGTATATGTATCAGAAGAAGCGTTAAATCCCACTTTGAAAATGAAAGCCTTCTTTACATCAACAAGAGGAGCTTACGGCAATGATGACATCTATTCAGTGGTTGAAGAGTATCCAGAAGGTTACATTCCGCCTGTAGACACTATCGCCGATGTGACAACCTCTGAAGAAGAAAAAGAAGAGGAGAAGACTTTCTTCATGCGCATCCAAATTACCGAGAAGTTGTATGCAATACAAGACAATCCCAACAGCTATGTTGTGGGTTCAAGAAAAGTAGGCGGAGCTTCTCTTAAGATAACTTCTAAAACATCTTCTGATCTTCTTCAGACTGATGGCAATGGGGTCGTTATCATACCAATTGATAGTGCGAACTCATTTACCATTCTTGCTGGTAAAGAAGGGTATCTTAATAATCAAGAAACACTGATCATAAGTGAAGAGGAAACTGAAAACAGACCAGATGGCTACGTCTTTGAGAAGGCGATTACAATTGATAAAGTATTTCAAGGGATTGAAATTGTTATAGACAATATCTACTATGATCTCGATAAGTCTGATATCAGAGAAGATGCAAAGCCTGCTCTAAATAAGATCATAGAAATACTTGAAGAAAACCCAAAGCTAGTGATAGAGTTGGCAAGTCACACGGATTGCCAAGGTCCGGATGACTATAACTTGAGTTTATCGGAAAGAAGAGCCGCTTCGGCTTTAGCATATATAGCTTCAGTTGGATCTATAGGCGACGATAGGCTTTCATCTGTTGGTTATGGCGAGACTCGATTTGAAATATCTTGTGATTGTGAAGAATGCTCTGAAGAAGAACATCAGATAAATCGTCGTACTACTTTTAAGGTGGTTAGATAGTCCTTTATATTTCTCTTTTATAATTTAGATCTTATCGGTAACCCTTAGTCGTATGTATAAGTACCTTGCTTTATTCTATTTATTGATGATGTACGGGAGCTTGGATGCACAACTGCCGAGTAATCCAATAGGTAACAATGCTCCGTCACTTAGATGGAATCAGATTAATACAGATGTAGTAAGAATAATTTATCCCGAAGGATTGGATTCGACAGCTCAGCGAGTCTCTAATATCATTCACTATCTCAATGCTCATCAAGATCCATCAATCGGAGATGCTAAGCATAAGACTTCGATTCTGCTTCAATCGCAAGCGGCTATCTCAAACGGATTTGTAACTGTCGGTCCATTTAGATCTGAGTTCTTTCCTGCTCAAAGGCAATTTGCAAATGCTACGAATTATATCGACTTGCTGACGATACATGAATATCGGCATATACAGCAGTTTGCCAATGCTGCCAAAGGAATAACGAAGACCGTGAAGAGCGTGCTAGGTTCTTGGGCATTTGGTGGCATGATGGCTACGGCATTGCCGAGATGGTATTTTGAAGGTGATGCAGTTATATCAGAGACCGAACATACGTCATCAGGAAGAGGACGATTGCCATCATTCAATATGGCATATGATGCATTGTTTAGAGAAGACATCATTTATAGTTATGAAAAGGCGGGTGCTGGATCTATAAAAGAGTATGTTCCTGATTGGTATCCACTTGGGTATAATATACTTTCCTATGGACGCAAATACTATGGCGATGACCTTTGGGTAGGTGTAGTTGATGATGCGGTTAGATACAAAGGTTTGTTTTTTCCATTTAGCAGAGGCCTTAAAAAGAGGACGGGCTTAAGTACAAGTGAGATGTATGATAAGACCTTCGAAGAGCTAAAAACTAATTATAAAAAGAGGACTGAAAGTTTAGAACTGTCAGAGTATGACTTCCTCTTTCCAAATCCTTCATCTGTTGTCACTAGTTATACGATGCCTCAGATGATGAATGGACGGGTTCTGGCCGTAAAATCATCCTATATAGATCTTGCGACAATAGTTGAATTAACTGGAGACAAAGAGAAAGTACATACTACAATAGGGCGTCAACTTGATGGAGTAAATGGGACTATCTCAGCACAGTCCGGCTTAGTGACTTGGGCACAACTTGCCTTCGATGTTAGATGGCG
>CALHUZ010000634.1 GCA_938039305.1 uncultured Saprospiraceae bacterium | reverse complement strand
GCGGTTGTCACTATAGTGCTTCCATCTATCGTAGTGCTCGGTGATCTGCTCCTGCGCCTCAAGCGAAGATAGTTGGTTAGAAAGTTCTGCAATTCTTATTCGACGTATGTGTCCATCATATCTACCAAAGGGATTGCAGCCTGATATAGCCAATGCAGTTACATCAGAATTAGCAGCTGCGACTTTTATGCCTACATAGCTTCCTTGTGAATGCCCAAAGATCATAGTCTCTGATGTATCTGCCCATCTTTGAGATTGTAAGTATGTGATAACCTCCTGAGCTCTACGCACATAATTGCCCAAGTAGTTATTCTTGTTGTAGAGTGGGGAAGGGTTTATATAAGTACCGTTTTCATTGATCTCTTGGCCAGTTACCACAACAGGGATATGAGGCATTGATATGTTAATGATGTGATGTGTCTTGCTGATCTGATTTACGTCAAATGGAAAAGACGTATAGAATGTATTATACTTGTCTTTACCGATGCTATCTCTTATGATCAATGGGATTGGAAGAGAACCTTGTAGCATAATAAAGATGGGCTTTCTGAATTTTACAGAACTATCCAGTTTTATAAATTCAATCGTATCGATAGAAGTCTGAATTTGAAAAAGTCTTGACGATGTTCCTGCGATTATTCCATTGTCACTCCCAATTGAAGGTTGTATATTATCCTTGTAGATTATAGTTTGTTCGTAAACACTTGACTTCTTAAGATTGTCTTTGTGTGTGTTATCCTGTGCATAGATGAAACTATTACATATGATAAATAATATAAGAAGGCATTCTCTCATACTGATCACTTACGAAACTGAGACGAGTCTTTTCTCTTTAAACGAAGTTGTAAAGGCGATCGCAGCTCTTGTTGCTTCCATAGCTCCGTCTATCGTGCATAATGGCTGTCGATCATAGATGATACAATCTATAAAGTCTTCAGTCATAGTTAAGAATGCATCTTCAAATCGCTCCATGAAAGTATCTAGGCATTCTGTTCTGGCGCCATGCTGATCGTAGATCTCAACTCGGTTCTTCCCAGGAGGTCTGCCAATGCGTAACGTTCCCAAGGTTCCTACGATCTCTGTATAAGTATCATGACCGACCATGGCTGTACGACTTGCGATGATGACGGCCATAGTGCCATTTTCTAATTGGCAAGATGTCATGACATTGTCAGCATCACCGAGTGCTGCAAATCCTTTGTGCTTAAAGGCGCCCCCCATAGCATGAACTGTCTTGATCTCGGATCCAAGAAACCACCGAGTAAGATCTATATCATGGACGTTGTAATCGTGGAATATGCCACCACTTTTGTTCACGTACTTAATCTGAAATTCAGCAACAGTATCTTTATCAACAGTTTGCGCCTTCACCATAAAAGGTATGCCTATAGCGCCAGATTCTATTTTCGCTTTAGCATATTGGTAGCTCTCATCGAAGCGCCTTACAAATCCTATCGTAGTTTTAAGATGTGGATGACGACTTGCCACTTCTTTAACTTTTACACAAGACTCAACTGTGATGGCCAATGGCTTTTCGCAGAATACATGAAGTCCTGCTTCGAGCGCCTTGATCATCTGTGAGGCATGCATATCCGTGGAGCTGATGATAAAGACCGCTTCAAGGTCAGCCTGCTCAATCATCTGATCATAATCTTTGTATAACTGCTTGACTTGAAGAGTATCCCGAGCATATGCTAATTCTTCTTCCGAGATTGAGCATGCGGCGACCAGGTCCACTGCCCTCATCTTGAATGCGAGGTTGTCTGCATATTCTTTACCCATTCGACCGAGGCCAACGATGCCGACTTTTATCTTTCTATTCACTTGAGTGCGTCTGTTCAGTCAGAAATATACATGATCTTAAGAGATAGATATCTATGTCATGCAGCATTATGATATTGTTTTGATATTTCAGTTGATTATGACTGTAGAGGCTAAGTGAATTGAGATGCATTCAGTACTTTAATGGAATTAAAAATAATCAGACCTACATCCTATGTCATCATTCATAAGTCGTTATAGTCAGCTTCCCTTAGTCTTAGTCATTTTCATCCTCGCTCTATCAGGGTGCGGAAATCAGGATGCTACAAGTGAAGAGCATTTGGCTGAAAAGCCTAACGTCCTTTTCATATTCACTGATGATCAAACGTATACGACGGTTCGAGCGCTTGGCAATGATGAGATCTATACACCACATCTGGATGAGTTAGTTGCAGATGGGACGACATTTACAAATGCCTTTAACATGGGAGGATGGAATGGTGCCATATGTGTGGCTTCGCGAGCGATGATCATATCAGGTAGATATCTGTGGGATGCACATCGATTCAAGCAGAAGTGGAGAGATGGAGATCCAGTAGCACTGTCACAGACTTGGGGACATCTGATGAAGAAACAAGGATACAAGACCTATATGAGTGGCAAATGGCATGTAGATGCTCCAGCAGATCAGGTGTTCGATCTTGCGTCAAATGTTAAACCCGGCATGCCTCCCCACTTCTTTCCGAATAAGGAGATCAGGGCATTGAGAGATGATGATGGAGTGATGGGCGATTACGACTTTACAGAGTTGATGACACCTGGCTATAATCGCCCACTTAGTCCAGAAGATAACTCTTGGTCCCCAGCAGACACTGCACAAGGTGGTTTCTGGACAGGAGGACAGCACTGGAGCGAAGTGCTCAGAGATGATGCGATTGGCTTCATTGATGATGCCAGTAAGCAGGAAGATCCATTCTTCATGTATCTCGCGTTTAACGCTCCACATGATCATAGACAATCTCCTCAATCATACTTAGATATGTATCCTCTCGAGAACATCTCACTTCCTGAAAACTATCTGCCAGAATATCCTGATAAGGATAGTATCGGTTGTGATGAGTTATTGAGAGATGAAGCGTTGGCGCCATTCCCGCGTACGCCATATGCGATAAAGACACACATACGAGAATACTATGCCATCATCTCTCATCTTGATGATCAGATCGGCGCCATCCTCGATGCACTTGAAGCGAAAGGAATGAGAGAGAATACCTACGTCTTCTTTACAGCGGATCATGGTCTCTCAGTTGGTCGTCATGGTCTGATCGGCAAGCAAAGTATGTTTGATCATAGCATGCGTGTGCCATTGATCATTGCAGGTCCAGGGATACCAAAGAATCAACGATTGATTCAAGATGTTTATCTGCAAGATATCATGGCGACAAGTCTTGAAGTCGCAGGTATAGAAAAGCCAGATTATGTTTATTTTAATTCATTGATGGGGCTTGCCACTGGTACTACTACAGAAGGACATTATAAAGAGATCTATGGTGCATATCGCAATGTCCAGCGCATGATTCGTAAAGACAATTATAAACTCATAGTATATCCTAAGCTGAACAAGACCTTGCTTTTTGATTTAGAAAATGATCCACTTGAGATGAATGATCTATCTGGTCAAGCGAAATACAAGGGGCATACTCAAAAGTTATTTGATGACTTGTTGGAGAAGCAGGAGGAATTAAGAGATACGGTTAATCTTTCTGAGGTTTATAGTTTTAATTTCTAATTAAATTTTATTGGTGGTGTGTCTTTATTAGAGTACATGAAGGTTTGTTTGTCATGGTTTTTGGTCAAAAACGCATGCCAAACAATAGAGTGGGGTGATTCTAACACCGATGGTTAAAACCATCGGCTAACAAACTTTGGCCCCTACAGGGCCATTCCGGAATAAAAAATCATTTGCTCAGCATTTGTTTGTCATGGTTTTGAGAATCAAAAGCCTACGCCAGACAATAGAGTGGAGTGATTCTAATACCGATGGTTGAAATCATCGGCTATTGATATGTCGTCTTTGCGGCTCTTCTTATAGATCGGGCTTACCAATCCCTTTGCGCTTGGGAGTCCCTACTTCTAACTTAAGCAAATTTTTTTCATGCTAGTGTTCACTCTGTTCAGTATTAAGAATTAGCTCGCGTTAAAACTCTCTGAAACCTTGGAGGAAATTTAGCGAGCTGATTCTGGTATCGAATAGCCGCAAGGCGTATAAGGTAATTACATTACAGAGTTGGCCCTTTTTTTAAGTAGGCTGCCCATCCGCGAGCGGCTCCCTCACTTGAAAGTCGACGAGGATTTTTATACCGCTTTCAGCAGAAATCGCGCGGTCGTTGCCAAGCAAAAATATGAAAGCGAAAGATGTGCTGTTGGAAAAAAAATGAAATTATATGTTAATTCATTTTTTAGTGGCGGGCGTGGAATGCCGCATGATGTGGGTCGGGTGATGGCGCCTTAGCGGGAGGGATTCAGGCGGCGAGTCATTGCTTACTTTTCGACGACAGGAAAAGTAAGAAATGAATAATATAAAAGTTGATAATTTGAAATAAAATCACAAAGAAATGAAAAGCAAAAATCTCTTTTATTAATATCATTTTAGAGCAAGAGTTTCTATTTAGACTTGT
>CALHUZ010000633.1 GCA_938039305.1 uncultured Saprospiraceae bacterium | reverse complement strand
TCAACAATCATCCAATTGTTAAGCTCTGATTCATTATTGAAATCAAAGATCATATGCGAACCCAGTGAAGAAGATAAGATCATAATGCTTATTAAGTATTTCATATTAAATCGTTGTACGATCATAACAAGAGTGCGGTTGACCGCTCTATGTCATTGATAACAACTTATTGAATTAATAGTTTTGATTTCTCTTGGTGCGAGCTACAACTCAAGCTTGAGCATCAAGTCAGTCTGCTTATCCTTACCCAACATAAAGCTATGCTTTGCAAATACCTCAAACCGATGTCTCTCATAAAAGCGGATGGCAGCGGCATTCTCCTCCCATACACCCAACCATACTCGGAAGTACGATTCGTCTTTTGCAATCTCGATCGCTTTCTTGAGTAAACGCTCCCCTATCTTTTGGCCTTGATATTCGGATAGCACATAGATGCGTTCGACTTCGATGGCATCATCTACGCTTTGATCAGTCTGTGCTGCTGGTCGATTGAGTTTTAGATAACCTAAGATCTCATCTCCTTTCTCAACAAAGAAGAACAACGAGCTATCGTTATTCAACTGCTTTTCGAATGCAGCCAAGCTCATATCTGTGGAGATATAATCAGCGATATCCGCAGGATCATTCAGATGCTCAAAGGCTTCTTTGAATGTCCGAACTGCTAACCCGTGCAGCACATCCAGTTCCTCCATCTTCACCTTTCTAATCACAACCTGCTTCTTCCCCTCGCTTGACATATCACTTAACATATTTTACAAAGCACAAAATATGGCTTCTTCAGCATTTGTTTGTAATGGTTTTTGAAAATCAAATACACACGCCAAAAAGGGATTTGGGGTTTATCTACCGAGCATCCCATCCGCGTTGCGGTGCCCTCTCTTGAAGGTCTCCCAGACCTTCATCAATTGTAAGAGCAATTGAAGCGTTCGTTTATATAAGTTATTAATATGCCGCCCCTATGGGGCTATTTATTCGGTGTTAAGATAAAATGAGCTTTGCCAAAATCCTTGGGCTACATATAATGTTCAACGTTATTTAGCTCGGCCAGCTAATTACCTTATACCTCTGAGTTTCTTATCTTAAATCAGCTTCACTAGAAATCGGAGCGCGTGGAATGCCGCATGATGTGGGTCGGGTAATGGCGCCTTTAAAAATTCAACTTTAAGCAAAAAAAAAGAGAATGCGAAAACATCATATTCTGAATAAAAAAATGAAAGTGCCATGGTGCAATCTACCCACTTTTAACACCATATATTCGCGCACTGAAAAAGGAAATTGAAAAACCATATTGAAAGAACAACGCCTTTATACTCCCACCTTCTGTACACTCTGTATTAGCTATGCACTATTTGGCGGAAGCTTTAACATGATGATCCCAGAATTGCCTTCGTTCTTAGAGGGGCTCGGTGGTGGAGATTACAAAGGGTTGATCATAGCACTATTTACGCTGACAGCTGGACTCTCAAGACCTTTCAGTGGCAAGCTTACAGATGTCGTCGGGCGCAAGCCCATCATTATATTTGGCATGACCGTATGTGTTATATGCAGTGCCCTATATCCGATACTGACAACTGTAGCGGGCTTTCTGATACTGAGGTTAGCACATGGGTTTTCTACTGGATTCTCACCAACTGCCATCACGGCATATGTATCCGACATCGTTCCTGTACATCGACGAGGTGAAGCGATGGGTATCATAGGAGTAAGTATCAACTTAGGTTCTTCTATCACGCCACCGTTAGGTAGCTTCTTGGCTAATAGCTATGGAATGAATGCCATGTTCTTTGCCTCATCATTCATCGCTATCTTATCTATGCTGATGCTCTTAAGGATCAAGGAGACCATTGATCATCCGATCGCTTTCCATCCTCGGATCCTTAGGCTCCACAGGCATGACATCATCAGTCGATCAGCTATATTTCCTGCTCTAGTGTGTGGCCTAGCGTATATGGGATTCGGTGCTATCATCACGATCACGCCTGATCAATGCGACTTTATGGGCATGGATAACCGAGGATTGTACTTTACCAGTTTCACGATGTGCTCTGTCCTATCACGACTTGTTGCAGGTAGACTATCTGATAGGATTGGCAGGATACCGGTTATGAGATTTGCTGTGGTCTTGTTAGCCATCGCTTACTACACCTTCGGTCAAGCGGAAACACCATATGGCCTTTTGGCGGCTTCTGGGTTTGTAGGCTTCTCATTGGGGATTGCGATTCCAGCTGTATTTGCCTGGACTGTAGATAGAAGTGAAGATCTCACTCGAGGTAAATCGATAGCTACCTTATACATCGGACTTGAGTTTGCGATAGGTTCAGGAGCTTTACTCGGTGCATTCCTGTATAACAATGATCCATCTAAGTTTGCGCTTACACTGACCACTGTAGCGATAGCACCTTTGTTTGCCCTTCTGTTTATCAGAGACTAAATGCTACAGTTATATAGACTCCTCTCTTTCAAGAAGTCTACCGACTCATAGAAATCAACGTTAGAACAGCAATAGAACTAAGTTCATGAGAAAATACACGATATGATCAGCACTTGAATTGTTCTACATCATCGATTACCCTACATCTCTTTCAACACTAATGCCATAATGAAAGAACGATTTTATTTAATTATAACAAAATCACAATCAACTGAATATCAACATTTTATAATATTTAACAATAAATATTTCCATATTAAATCCTAGTTCAAACAAAGGTATTTTATACAATAAATATCAAATAAAACCCAAGATATTTACTATCAAATAACGGAGAGTTAAGGCCTCGGTTAAAGGAATAGCGATTTTGGATAATGTTATTTTCACAAATAGAACGACGCTAATCCTTCTACGTAAAGCTACTCTC
>CALHUZ010000632.1 GCA_938039305.1 uncultured Saprospiraceae bacterium | reverse complement strand
TCTGCAAGTCCCCAGTGATGACTATGTACATCTACAAATGGAAACTTAGCTCGCACAGTCGGGTTCTCTGGAACAACCAAAGTAGATGGCGGGTCATACGCTTCAAAATCCACTGAAATATCCAATGGCCCTCGACGCTGTCCAGAAAGCAACTCCACACATATCATTAAAACCAAGAGCAATAATATTCTAAATTGATTCATACTTTTTCATTATAGTATTAGTACACAATAATCCCTAAGTGTTCAAATTCTTAAGAAGTAAAATATTCAAATGTTAAACCTGCATTTTCAACTAAGCGATCTATATATGGATCACCTAAAGCCGTAGAGGGAGTTAGCAAACCTGAAATATTCGGACATTTGTCTTTATCTAAAGCAAGACATACAGCAGCTTCTCCGAGCATCTTAGATGTAGAACCATATCCTGGATCACGATCACCTGTCACTTTTCCTTTTAGTAAGCTACCGTCTTCCATTCTCGCGATCAATTTCAAATTATAAAATCCGTTTTCACGTTCTTTTTTAGAAGGTCCTTCACCTGGGTCCGGTAAAACTTTATCCGTTACCTTTTTAAGAATCGAGCCTGGTTTACCTCCCATCAGAAGTCCAAGGACTCCGGTTGAAACAAGGCCTTTTAATCGGCCCGACATACCATCACCAGAGAGCATAGCTTCATCATACCCGAAGTCAACTCCATACGGCGTGCCTGAAAGGGCGTGGCTTCTGCGAACTACTTTAGTATTTATCATGGCCATGATAAAAGGAAAAATCCATGAGCCAGATTCTTCATCATAAATCACAGAACGAATATCCGGCTTGTCATTTCCTTTTTGGCTATCTACTGGGTTAAGACCATATGGATCTTTAAGAACTTTGAAGATTGACTTATCCTTCATCGCCTCTTCCATCACATAACTAAGACTGGCGTAGGTTCCTCCACTCATTCCGCCTTTCATAGCTTTCACTCTGAGTTTGATGTATTTGGCGAAAGCTCCCTTGTCTTTTTTAATCTCTCTCTGTAGAAAGTAGACACCCATATCGGAAGGAACAGAATCAAAACCACAGGTATGGACAATCCTCGTACCATTCGCTTTAGCTGCATCATGATGCTTATCAATCATCCGACGCATCCATTGTACTTCACCTGTGAGATCACAATAATCTGTCTGATGGGCCACACACGAAGCAACTAAGATCGAACCATACTTGGCATAAGGTCCCACTGTTGTGCAAATAACCTTAGCCTTAGAGACCATAGCATCGATTGAGTCTTGATCCATACTATCGGCTATAATGATGGGTATATGATCGGCGTTAATACTCGACCTGACCTCTTCAAGCTTTTGCTTATTCCGTCCTGCCATGGCCCACTTTAAAGAATCGTCAGAATACCTTGATATAAAATACTCCGCAACTAATCTTCCCGTGAAGCCCGAAGCGCCCAATAGGATAATATCAAATTCGCGTTTTTGGCTCATGCTTCCCCTTTCTTGTAAAAGTATGAGAATCTTTGAAATGACTACAACTAAATAAAACTGACTGCGACTAAAACTCAGGTGCTTGGCTACTCAGGCCATATCTGCTTCGCATTATTAATAGACTCCTGAAAGTCGGTACAAGGATCAGGATTGTTCGCTCTGAAACCACCATAAGAGCAAACTGTCTCACAAGAGCTATTTACAACAGTTGCTATGGCATCAAATGCAATACCATTATCAAAGACATGATATTGCTCGCCATCTTGAGTGAACTCATAGATGAAAGTAAATCCGCGACCATCATTCGTTCTAGTAAATTCATCTATTCTCTCTTCGATACATGACGGAGTAGATTCATCGCAACTCTGAAAAGAAAACAGAGCTGTAAGGATGACTATGAAAGTTACAATCTTCTTCATGGGAGTGCTTTCTAATAGATACGCCTAAACTTCCTTCTTTGTTGGGTCAGAGAGCAAGTATCTCTTATCACTCAAAAGCATGTTGTTTAGATGCGTATGCTTTAGCACCGCTTTGGGAAATGCTTTCAAGAACTTATCTCGAAAAAATCCCTGTGACTTTTTCTTATGATCTTCTGTAAATGCCAATGTGTTAGCGATCACGATGCCATCCGGTGACAAACAATGTGCGATCTGGTTGAAAAACTCAATGGTCATCGTATCCTCTGGCATGATATCGTCTATGAATAAGTCGATGCATATCATGTCAAATTGCTCTTGACAATTCTCTATAAAAATAATAGCATCTCCAACATGAGTTTGGATGGGAGATATGATCTTAGGATACCCGTAGATCGACGCTAACTCACATACCGCTTCATCTAATTCTACTGCGGTAAACTCCCATGAACCTGGACTTACCTTGTCAAGGGTTATAGGCACACTGCCTAAGCCCAGACCAAGTACTAAGACCTTTTGACCAGGCAATAGACCAAAATCAAGATGGTCCCTAAAGATGTTCGCAAAGTTGTCATAGCGATCTTCGAAAGAATAGATAGCATTGGCAGTGCAAAGTTGAAATCTACCTTTTGATAAGAATACGATCAAGTCTCCGTTGATCTCTGACTCTCTATAATCTACTTGGATATCCCATAAGTAGCTAACAGCTTTTTTAATGGATTGTATCATCTCTCAGCCAAGTGTCTGATTGCTGATTCATATCCCGAGGTAAGTTTTAAGTCTCTTCGAGAAAAAGCAGCAGTAGCCACTTGAATAGCCTTGTCTATTTTGTATGTCTGATTATTGCCCCAACTAAATGATGGCATATGGCGTGGAGGTATCCTATCAATAATGCTACAGAAGATTCCTATCACAGTCCCAGTATTAAAAGAGGTGTTGATAGCACTCATTGTGTGATCGCCCAGTATCATTCCTAAGAACTGAAGATCAGTAGTTCTAAAAGTGTCTGAAGACTCATCCCATAGACTGACATGTCCATAGGTATTCTTCATGTTAGAATTATTAGTGTCCGCTCCAAGGTTGCACCATCTTCCAAGTACAGAATCGCCGAGGTAACCATCATGAGCCTTATTCGTATATCCGAATATTGTCGTTCTTTTCACCTCCCCTCCTATCCGACATTGAGGTCCAAACATACATCCTGCATATATCTTAGCCCCTACATGAATTTTCGTGCCTTTGCCGATATAAACAGGTCCCTTGATTACGGCATTTTCCATGATCTCTGCATCATCATCTATATAAACTGGGCCTTCCTCAGAATTGATAATAGCGTCGTAAATCTTAACATTAGATCCTATGAACAACTGATTACCGCGATGCCGTGAAGAGACATCCAGATCAACTGAAGTTCTCAATTTACTTGCATATTCATAATCCTTCAAATAGGCATGACCCGCATGTTTTAATATATCCTCAGGGTACTGAATAAGTAAAGCTTCGATCTCTATTTTTTTTAGCGACTGAGTATGACTTTTCACTTTCTCATAATCAGAAAATTGCTGTTTTGATTTAAAAGCGATGATACTTCCATCGAACATTAAACATTGATCTTTCTCTAATGCATCAATAGCAGCGAGTAAGTCTTTACTTGGGAGACAAGCTCCATTAACATAGGTAGAATGGTTATTCCTTTCGTTAGGAGCGGCTTCCGTTTGATAGGCATCGGCCAAATAAGAAGGTGTCAAAAAAGAATAGAGACCACCGTGAAGCTCTCGCCACTTATCTGCTATCGTCGTCATACCTACGATACATAAGGCAATTGGTCTGAGATAGGTCAGAGGTAATAAAGTCTCTCTCTCAGGCCCATCAAAAAATACCACATCGCTTGTCATAGGATTTCTATATCTGTGTATAACGAAAAAAACCTCGTCAATTGAGACGAGGTTTTGCATTTATCTTGAATGATATGTTTCTTTCTTATTCAGCAGGAGTTGCTGGCGCTTCTTCAGCTGCTGCTTCAACTACTGGTGCTTCCTCTGCCTCAACTGGCTTCTTCTTCGCAAACTTTGCAAACTTCTTGTTGAACTTATCAATACGTCCTGCAGTATCGACAAACTTCATCTTACCCGTAAAGAAAGGATGAGACTTGTTAGATATCTCTAACTTAACTAATGGATACTCGTTTCCATCCTCATGAGTTGTTGTGTCCTTTGTGTTGACACATGAGTATGTGATCCAAGTCTCATTGTTAGACAAATCTTGAAATACGACTTTTCTATAGTTAGTTGGATGTATATCTTTTTTCATTGTAATCTTATTTAAAAGGAGCGCAAAGATAATACGCTTTATTGAGACTTAAAAGCCCTCTTCGCGATTAGTCCGTTCTACGCAATATCCTTTGAAATGAACCTTTAACAGATCAATCCAGCCGTCTTTTAGAGACTTTATGCTCCTTTCAGTCACATTTCCTATGTAATCTGCTGAATACGTGACCTTAGTTCCACTCTTCGTTTGTTCAAATGCTATTTTTTCGAAGCCAAGGGAAGGCCCTCCAAACTCTTTTGTCAGATTCCCTCTGATCTGCAAAGCATTAGGATAATCGACACCTATCACATCTCCCCATATCAATCCACCACCTTCTCCTTGATCTTCATATGCCTTTCCTCCTATGAAAGTGTCGATAATAAATCGCTTCGTTTTCTCAGACGTATAGTATTCTTTTGGCCACCAGCCACTTATCTGATTAAAGTAATACTCCCATGCGTGATGCAAGTCTACAGGGACTTCGGTGGTGACTATAAATGAACTCATTGCGATAGATTAATTGAATGAACTTATAAACATTGGGGATTAATCCCTAAAACATATTCATGGATCATATTTACATCTTCAGCTACCTTGCTTCCTAAGAAACCATCGATATCCCTTTCGGAAATATTATGCTTATAAAAGTCAGTGAGGTCTTTAGACAATGGCATATAAGACCAGTGCCACTTCTCTTCTTCATATCCTGTTCGGCCATCTTTCTTACTGATATAAGGTTGACAGAAGCCATACTTATGTCCATTCTGTACCAACCAATTGTAGACTTTTAAGCCTTCGCCTTTACTGAAGTAGCTATTGCTAAAGCTATTAAGATCAATGTCAGTACCCCAGTGATGTCGAGAAGTCCCTGGCATTGAGCTATACAAAAGTATCTTCTTGGCTCTTGCACTTTCATCTGATACATCAGATGCTTTAGTGCCATCCGAGAGTTGTGTCTCTCCAGTCCACTTGCGTTCCCAGATACCTTTTTGATATTCAAAATTACGCGTAGCACTTCTGATTACTAGTGACACACCAGATGCCTTGGCATCAGTCCACATAGACACAAAGTCTTTATACACTTGTTGATGCAGATACAACCCTTCACGATCTGCATACTTACTTGCTATAAGTACAAATTCTGGATGTGCCGCAGGGTCAAAATTTCCCATGACATAATCTTTCGTGATCCAACTTGGCCAAGTAGGTTTTTCGACTTGTACTTCTTCTTTCGCTGTATTGTTCTCTTGATTAGACTTCATATCACAAGCTGTGATGACAGTTATAAAAAAACCAATTAAGCAGATGCTTTTAATCATAGTACTCAGCATCTCGCCCATCTGTTTTTTCATAATCAAATGGATCAACGTCAACTCCATAACCGAAGCACTTGTTATCCTTTATCAATTGAGCTAGACCTGCAGGCATATACTCTTCCCAAGTACCATCTTTTCCAGAAGTAATATCCTCAAAAACTTTATAAGGTATGATATCCAACAAGGATTGGTCTGGTTTTTCTATTTGTACTATTTGCTTATTGTTTAGCAGGTGCCTAAATAGAAAACTGATCTCCTCTGGTACTGGTAGATCTTCTAATTCAACCAATGTGTCACCTTCTTTTTCTAAAGCAGGATATGCATAGACTGTTATATTTCTGCTGAAGAGCTCTCCAAATGCTGAAAGCAATCTACCGTCTTTATTATTCTCGTATTTACTCTTTATTATTTCGAGAAGCTCATGGACTCCTATCACTATCCCAAGACGATTTATCTTATAATCTGAGAGATAGTTAATTAGCTTTTGATGATTGCTGCAATCAGAGATGATCACAGTATGACCCAGGGCACATAGCATATCGGTTCTATCCAGAAAATCCTTTTCATCTAATGGCCCAAATCTCAATAGATTATCCATAGTAATCTCCGCTACCAGTCTTCCCTTTTCAGGGTCTACACCTGGCTCATTCTTAAACTGTTCAAAAGACTTCACAAAAGCATCTTGTGTCACAAGTGTCGGTGGTCTGAAGTGACCGCGGACCACCATAACATCCTTTCTATAAAGAAACTCAGACGCATGAATACTCGTCTTTTTTTGATCAAAAATCGCAACTTCAGTTAAATTATGCTTTACCATATAAAGACAAAGAAGACGGTTGTCATATGCACCAAATGCCTCACCTTTCGTACGGATCATATCTATGGAAACTCGGCTCTTTAGGCCATCCAGCAAGGATTCTACAAACTCCTCCGGGTTATCTCTGTAATGATAGCAGGCATAGATCAAGTTAACGCCCAGAATACCTATCGCTTCCTGCTGCTGTCTGTTGTTTTTATCAAGCATCTTCACATGCATCACAACATCATTGGCCTCAGAGTCAGGATAATGCTGGAAGCGCATACCGATCCAACCATTACCCTTTATAGTTCTGGCATAATTGATAGCTGATACGGTATCTGCAAAAACAAAGTAGTTAGTCTTTTCACGAGTACCCATCAAGCGCTCTTCTATAAGATTGTACTCATGATCGAGCATCTTATAAAGTCTACTCTCACAGACATATCGATTCTTATCTTCAACACCATATATACGATCAGAATAGGTCTTGTCATAAGCTGACATTGTCTTTGCTATCGTTCCCGCTGCTGCACCTACTTGAAAAAAGTGCCTTGCGACCTCCTGTCCTGCGCCGATCTCGGCAAATGTGCCGTAGATCCGATCATTTAAATTTATCTCAAGAGCCTTCTGCTCCGTTTTTAATACTTGCCTCATCTGATTGCCACTACTTTCTTTTCTAATTGGTGAATGTCCTACTATTCACATCTAATTATCTGAACGATATTTTTTCATTTGCATTTCCTAAATGATAAGCTATGTCTTCAGACTTCACAAGGTATCACCAGTCGCTTATTCCCTATACCGTCGCGGCCATTTTCAAAAGCACTCTTTCATATAGCGCTTCATATTGTGGCGTTATCTTTTTTACATCAAAGTTCAATGCTTGCCTCAAAGCATTCTTCCTAAATTTTTCATGCCGATTTGGATCAGATAGAATATGAATCGCTTTTTCAGCCATACAAGCTACATCACCTATATCACATAGGTAACCTGTCACTCCATCTTCATTGACCTCGGGTATACCCCCTGCATTAGAACTAACAACTGGCACTTCTAATGCCATCGCCTCTAATGCTGCAAGTCCAAAACTTTCATTAGAAGATGGTAGCAAAAATAAATCTGAAACTGACAAGAGCTCTTCGATCGCACCTTGCTTTCCTAAAAATCTTATCTCATCACAAAGTCCAATATCTCGACACAGAACTTCTAGATTCGCTCGTTCTGGGCCATCACCTATCATCATCAACTTAGAAGGAATCTGCTTTTGAACCTTTTCAAATACATAAAGAGCATCCTCCGCTCTTTTAACAGATCGGAAGTTAGATATGTGAACTAATATCTTTTCTCCATTTGGCGCAATGGCCTTTTTAAAGTGGTCTTTGTCGCTCTTTTTAAATTTATTGAAGTCAATGAAATTGTAGATGACATCAATTTCCTTGGTGATCTCAAAGTTCTTATGAGTCGCTTCTTTCAAAAAATGAGATACAGCAGTCACACCATCACTATTATTAATGCTAAATTCTACTACCGGCTTTAATGCAGGGTCTTTTCCAACCAGGGTGATATCAGTACCATGTAGGGTTGTTATGATTGGTATAGATATTCCTTTGCTTTTTAATATTTGCTTTGCTAGGTAAGCTACAGATGCATGAGGTATAGCATAGTGAACATGAAGCAATTCTAAGCCTTCATTTATAGCGACATCTACCATCTTTCCAGCCAATGTCGTCTCATAAGGTGTGTACTTAAAGAGGGAGTACTTGAAGGGAAGTACTTCATGGTAAAATACGTTCCCCCTGAATGTATCTAAACGAACTGGTCTTTCATAAGTGATAAAATGTACTTCATGTCCTGAATCAGCAAGGCTGAGACCAAGCTCTGTTGCCACCACACCGCTGCCTCCAAATGTTGGATAACACACTATTCCTACTTTCATAAAACCCTTTTCGTTTAAGGCAAAACTAATTGTATCCATTTCTATTGCACTGATACTTAACAATTAAGGAACAATTCACCATATTTACTCTGAGTAAACTTTTGCCAATTCTGATTTGTTTAGCTTATTTAGTTCTCTTAGGGGTATAACTTATGGTAGTCTATTCTATTAAAGATCTTGAAAAGCTATCGGGCGTAAAAGCCCATACGCTGAGAATTTGGGAGAAAAGATATAACATAATCACTCCTAAAAGAACCCCAACAAATATACGCTACTACTTAGATGACGACTTAAAGAACATACTCAACATCGCTCTTCTCAACAGAAGTGGCATCAAGATTTCCAAGATTGCACAAATGGATAAACCAGCTATCCATAAACTTGTTGCAGAACTCACTGATGTAGATGAGAGTTTCGAAGGTCAGTTGGACTCTCTAACCATTTCATTATTAGAGCTTGACGAAGAGAAGTTCATCAAGCTGATGAATAAAAATATAGAGCAGAGAGGGTGTGTAGAAACAATGCTTGAAGTGATATATCCACTACTGGACAAACTGGCCATGATGTGGATCGCAGGTAGTGTTAAAGATGTTCATGAGAAGTTCGTTTCTCATCTCATCAAAAGAAAGTGTGATGTAGAAATAGATAAAACAGAATCGACAAGGGATGAAACCTTCTTAATATATCTACCAGAAGGAGAATCAAATGACTTGAGTCTCAATTTTCTTCATTTGATTATTAAGGTAAAGGGATTCAAAGTCATCAATATTGGAAAAGACGTATCCATTTTTGATATTGCTGAAGTTATCCATATTAAAAACCCTGAGTACATCTTTACGATCATCAATGACTCTATGGATGATGGTCAGTATAAAAAATACGTTGAACTAATTTCTAACGAAGTGTCGACTGCAAAAATCATTCTAAGCGGCATCACTCCTATCAGGGTAGAGCTTGATAACGAACTTGCTCAGAAAGTACAGATAGTCGCTTCGTCTGAAGAGACAATAGAAATGCTTGATAGTCTCTAATTAGCATCCTCTCTTCTGCCTTGTTAGCATATTCAATAACGTCAAAGGCCTAAAAATAAAATAGGAGCTATTTATGATAAATAGCCCCTATTATTCGGTTATGTGAGATGGCCTCTCGGCGCTTATACTATTCTTTTACAAGTTCGAATACTATCTCACCTGTTACTTGTTCGTGAAGATTTAGAGTGGCTTTATAAGAACCTATTTCTTTAATCTCCTCGTCTACTACGATTTTCTTTCTTGGAATATCTAATTCTAACTGATCCCTTAATGCATTTGCAATTTGGATATTAGTAATGCTTCCAAATATCTTTCCGCTTGTACCTGACTTAACTCCTATTCTAAGAGTCTTGTCTGATATCTTCGCTAGTAAGTCTTTGTATTCACCTACCTTCTTGTCTTCATCAGCTTGCTCACGAGCTACTAACTCATCAAGCTTTGCCATGTTAGGCTTGTTAGCCAAAACAGCAAGACCTTTAGGTATTAGATAATTACGACCGTAACCGTTCTTCACAGTTACTACATCGTGCTTATCGCCAAGTGTCCTTAAATTCTTTAGTAATATAAGATCCATGTCTATATAATTATCCGATGTTATATTCTTATTTCAATAAATCAGTCACGTACGGTAAGAACGCAAGGTGTCTTGCTCTCTTAACTGCTATTGCTACACGCTTCTGATACTTTAATGAGTTTCCTGTGATTCTACGAGGAAGCACTTTGCCTTGCTCATTGATAAACTGTATAAGAAAATCAGAGTCCTTGTAATCTATATGCTTAATACCAAACTTCTTAAATCTGCAGTATTTCTTTGCTCTACTACCAATGTTTGGATTGCTTAAAAACTTAATGTCGTCTCTACTTGCCATAACTTATTCTTCTTCTGATTTAGATGATATAGTCGGAGCTGGTGCCGGTTCTGCAACTGGTACCGGTGCTGGAGCAGGTTTTGCTTCTGCAGCTGGCTTCGTGGCAGCTGGCTTAGCTGATTTTCTTGAAGCTTCTTTCTTTTCTTCCTTTTCTTTCGCTTTCACCACTTTGCCGATCAAACCTTTACGCTTGTCGTCATTGTACTTTACACCGTACTTGTCAAGCTTAACAGTTAAGAATCGCATAATGCGCTCATCACGTCTCAAAGCAAGTTCTAACTTCGGGATGATAGTTCCATCGGTGATAGACCATTCTATCACAAAATAGATTCCAGAAGATCGCTTATTGATTGAATAGGCAAGTTGTTTCAGACCTAACTCGTCAACGTGGACTATCTGTCCACCTTCTTTGACGATCATATCTTGATAGGTCTTGGCTGTCGATTTTATTTCATCGCCCGACAGAACTGGATCTACGATGAAAGTGACTTCATATTGTCTCATAAATAGTGTTAACTACATTTCTATTGTCAAAAATGGAGCGCAAAGATAGACTTTATTCTTTAATTCTGAAACACACCAATACTTCATAATTGCACGTAACAAAGAGCGAGTTCACATCAAGGGAAAGCCTTATCTTTGTATCCAACATTAATAATAATTATCACTATGTATAAGTACCTCATCTTCACCTTCTCAATATCCATATTAACACTTTCATGCAATGGACAGAAAACAGAATTCACAAAGGAAGGCGCTAACTTCTTTGGTGATAAGATAAGTGAACAAAGTGCTCAGGAGCTAGCAGATGTCACATTGCCATCGACTCCAACTGATACATTGGACGTGACACTAAGGGGCAGTATCAATGAAGTTTGCCAAGCAAAAGGTTGTTGGATGACATTTGAAAGTAATGACAGCGATGCTTCTGTATTTATCAAGTTCAAAGATTACGGATTCTTCGTCCCAAAAGATGCTGGAGGAAAGGAGGCAATTGTAAAAGGTAGGCTGTTCGCAAATGTTACCTCAGTAGATGAACTCAGACATTATGCAGAAGACAAAGGTAAATCAGCTGAAGAAATAGCAGCGATAACAGAACCTCAGAATGAGATTCAGATGACCGCAGAAGGGGTCATCATTTACAACTAGAGCGACTTGAGCTTTTCAAATGCCTGATACTTATACTTGCTGTACAAGTAAGCCGCTTTTGATGTTTCATATCCGGGTCGGCCTTCTAAACAACCCAGCCTAAAAAAGTAATTCCTGAAGAAGTGATAAGTAGGGCCAATCCTTTTTTGGATCAAGCTAGGTTTAAGTCCTTGTTTCATCCAGGCAACAGCAGATAGTTGCGCATAATTATATAGGTGCTTTATGTGATCTTCATAGTCATCATATGCATGATGAATGATACTGCCCCTAAGTTTTACTGTCGATAGTTTCTGATCCAAGTCATTCTTGTACTTAGTGAGTTGCTCATGAACAAGCCTATCATCCCACATCATAATATCTCGATGATATAACCTTGGCTTCCATTCAGGCCGAAGCATACCATACTTCATAGCTCTTCCCCCAAAGTGATTGATCCTCTTGAAGGAATAATAATGGTTAAGAGATAATGATGTCCTTAAGATCGCATCCTTCATCTCAACAGAACACAGCTCATCCGCATCTATCGATAGTATCCAATCGTTCTTCGCTTGAGCTACTCCATAGTTTTTAGATGCTCCGTAACCTTCCCAAGATTTGACGTAAGTCTTAATGGTCGGTAAGGTTTGAACTGCTAGCTCTATAGTCTTGTCTTCGCTCATAGCATCAACAAGGATCACTTCATCAACAATACCTTCGAGGGACTTTATACACTTCTCTATCTGACGCTCTTCATTGTATGTGATGATGACTGCAGATATCATAGTCGAGCTTGAGCTTCTATTTAGCTAAGTTTCGCCTGAGCTATAAAATATGGATTAAGCAGATTTTCCTTGTTGTACTTTAGTGGCTCAAGCGTCACGTGGTGAAGGACTTGCCCCCCAGCTTCTTCAAGAACGATCTGCGCAGCCCCTGTATCCCATTCCATAGTTGGTCCCATGCGTGGATAAACTTCAGCCTGCCCAGAGGCAATCAATAAAAATTTCAGAGAGCTTCCTCGCGATACTGATTCTGGTTCTTCCAGCTGATCAATAAATTGTTGAGTGTCAGCATTGATATGTGATCGAGAGCAAACCACTCGCAATCCTTTGTCTGACATACTGTAGGCATTAGCTTGAAGTTTTTTCGTCTCCCCGGATTCATCTTGATAAAATGCCCCAGAGCCCTTTATACCCCAATATACTTCACCGGTCACTGGTATAAAAACAACTCCCATGATCGGCGCACCATCTTCAACCAAAGCGATATTCACCGTGAAATCTCCATTGCGCTTTATGAATTCTTTAGTTCCATCGAGTGGATCCACTAACCAGAACTTCTTATAGTGCTTTCGCTCACTAAAAGGCTTCAACTTCGTCTCTTCAGATATGATAGGATAATCAACAGACAAGGCCGATAAGCCTTCGATGATGATATCATTAGCAGCCTTATCCGCTTGGGTAAGTGGTGATTCGTCACTTTTCACTTCTATCCCAAACAAAGACTCGTCTGCATAGATTTCCAAAATCTTCGCTCCAGCTAACTTTGCTATTCTTACTACCTCTTCTGACAGTTCTTTCATCTCTATGTTCTAATTTGCGCCAAAAGTAGGATAATCATGTCAAAGGTTCTTGTCACAGGTGGTTGCGGGTATATAGGAAGTCATACTATCGTAAGCCTGATAGAAAGAGGTCACGAAGTTATCACGATAGATAATTTGTGTAATTCATATAAAGCGTCTTTAGATGGCATTCGCAAAATCACGGGACAAGAGGTCAAAAATTATGAAGTTGACTTATGTGACGCTCCTGCTGTAGCAGATGTCTTCGAAGAGCATCAGAACATTGATGCTATCATTCACTTTGCAGCTTTAAAAGCAGTAGGTGAATCTGTAGAGAAGCCTCTACTCTACTTCAAGAACAACATGCAAAGTCTGCTCAATGTCTTAGATCAGGCACAAGCTTATGGAGTAGGCAACTTTATCTTTTCTTCATCCTGTACAGTGTATGGACAAGCGACTGATCTACCAGTTACTGAAGAGACAGAAATGAAGGAAGCTGCTTCTCCGTATGGTCGAACGAAGCAATTAGGAGAATACATCCTCAAAGACTTGAGTAGCTATACTGATCTCAATGTTCTTTCATTGAGATATTTTAATCCCGCTGGAGCACACAAGTCAGCTCTGATAGGTGAATCTTCTCGTAAAGAAGCCCTTAACCTGATACCTATCATTACTGAAACTGCAGCCGGAAAAAGAGAGAAATGCACGGTCTTCGGAGATGACTATGATACCAGAGATGGTAGTTGTGTTAGAGATTATATCCACGTAGTAGATTTAGCCATGGCTCATGTCCAGGCAGTTGAATACCTAGTCTCTAATAAGCAAGAGAAATCTTATGAAACATACAACCTAGGCATAGGAGAAGGCGTGACAGTACTTGAAGCCATTAAAGCCTTTGAGAAAGTCTCAGGTGTTGGTCTCAATTATGAGATTGGTCCGAGAAGAGAAGGCGATGTAATCGCCATATATGCTAACAATGAGTTGGCTAATAAGCGATTAGGTTGGGAACCTCAATATGGCATCGAAGAGATCATGCAGACCGCGTGGCTATGGGAGCA
>CALHUZ010000631.1 GCA_938039305.1 uncultured Saprospiraceae bacterium | reverse complement strand
TGGCTCCCGTCAAGCGGAAATGAAACCACTGCAAGAATTTGGATTTAGTGTCCTTACGGATATTCAACTTGATCTTTCCTTTGCCAAATATTCTGACTACTTCTATGTTACCGCTATCGAAATTGGAGGATATTTTCATTTATTACGTTCTTAATGTGGGGCGAAGGTAATGATCCCGGTATCCTAATTTTAAATTCATCCGAAAAAAGAGAGATCATTTCTATAATTGTGCACCAACAGTTCATAAAAACAAACTTAATGCAATCAAAAAAATGAATTACTACTATAAATAGTTAACTTAGTTTATATATTTTTTACCATACAAGGCTAAAACTTCATATTCATTGCATATAATAACATTCTATTCTCTCTTTCGACTGTCACTCATAATTCTCATTTTGACTATCTCAACTTTGGTGTATTCACAAAAGACAATGGTCAAAAATACAAGTGATTCAGGCGAAGAATCTCTTCGTCAAGCAGTATTAGATGCCACATCGGGCGACACTATTACATTTGACCCTCTTCTAAACGGTGATACTATAAAACTTACCGGGGATGAGATTACTCTTGATAAAAATCTGGTCATTATGGGGAATGACTCCACAAATACCATTATCGACGGAATGGGCAATTCAAGAATATTCCATATCACACCTTTAGATACAATTTTACTAGAGGGTCTTAAGGTCCAAAATGGAAATGGAAATGGACTTCAATATTCTTTGGATGGAGGTGCTATTTTAAATCAAGGAAATCTATTATGTTCCCAAATTTCCATTGAGTACAATGAAGCTGAAGATGGAGGGGGAATACTGAATTTAGGTTCACTTTTTTTAAACAACTCATCAATCCTAAATAACATAGCATACTTTCAAGGTGGAGGTTTCTTCAACACAAAGGGAAATGTAACAGCTTTTAACTCTATCATCTCAAGTAACAAAGCAAACAATGGAGGTGGCTTCTCCAATCATAAAAATTCTTCCGTTATAATTTTAACCAATACCAACATCCATAATAACATTGCTGATAATCAAGGAGGTGGTATTTATAATTCAAGAGGAACAATAATACTCAATCATTCTGTTATATCTAGTAATTCTTCTGAGCGTTTTTGGGGAGGAGGCGTACTTAATAATTTAGGAAAGGTATCATTCAACAGTTCTGTAATATCAGAGAACAAATCATACTCGTGCGGCGGCGGAATGTTTAACTTGAGTGGGGCTGCTATTTTCAATAACTCCTATCTCATTGGAAACATATCAAATGATCGTGGAGGAGGATTGTTTAATCTAAACGGTGATGGGATTGCAATATTTACAAATTCAATAATCTCCGGAAATAGTGCTTCAAAAGGAGGCGGAGGCATCTTAGATTTAGGTAGAGCCTCATTTTACAATTGCACTATTTCTGGGAATTCATCTATTTCCGGGGCAGGAGGATTGGTTAGTTTTCGTTACTCTACATTCTTTTCTAATTCTATCTTAGCAAAAAATAATTCAAATACATTGGGCCCTTTAGATATCTCCAAGGGTACCGGAACCATCATTGATGGAGGAAATAACCATGTCATGGAGGAATCTGGAGGCCATAATATCTCCAATGGCAATGGTATTGATCCACTCTTTATCGTGAATGTACCAACCGCTCCATCTACTGGCGGTGATCTCCGCTTACAATGCGGATCTCCAGCTATAGATGCAGGAAGCTCCGATACATCCGGACTAAATTTAGGTTTAATTGATCTTTTAGGGTTACCCAGAATTGCCGGAGAACGAATTGACATCGGTGCTTTTGAAAAGGAGGTCAGCTGTATTGAGTTAGATCTATTCGATTTGTCAGGAGAGTCAATCACAAATACTACTGAAATAGACTTTGGCGATACCGATGAAATTTCAACTCGTACATTCTTCATAAGGAATACTGGCCAACAACAGCTCGTCATAGATAGTATTCGCATAGAAACAGTGAATGGAAGCACAACATCTTTCTCTCATAATGAATTCGATATCACCGAACCAGAAATAATCGAATCTGGTGATTCAATTATATTAACGATTACTTTCAAACCTAAAGACTCTTTTCGAAACGAAGCTGTCTTGCATATATATAACAATGACTTAGATGAAGCAATTTTTACTCTTTCCCTCATAGCAAATAAAGACAATCCAATTGAAGAGGCTTTAATCATTCCAACTCTTGGAGAATGGGCCATATTAAAACTTATGGTTATAATGATGATACTATGTGTTGTTAGCATCAGGCAGAGCATTAATTTCACTTCCTCTGGATCCTAACAATATCAATCCTAATCACGCAAATGAAAAACCAATTGCCCACTATGATAAATATCGTGATCAATGACACCTTCGCAAATCTGGAGATAGGTGTATTTTCCTGATCTTGACAGTTCATACCATAATTGCGAGTCGAATTCATTAATGGCTGCAAGCAGGGTCTCTTGAGAAGTATCAAGGGCAATCTTAATTTCTGAAGTACTCTGTGTTACCGCTGGCCAATCCTCTGGAGTGTTAAGCTCTATAGTATACTCCGCCCCATTTAAGATATCAGTGACATATTTTCTCCATGCGATCATGTGAAGCAGTAACTCAAGTGCTTTATCCGAGAGTTCGCCTTCATGCAAGGACAGGATGGCCTTTAGGCTTTTGCCATGCCATGGGTCACCATCAAAAGATGCTTTTAAACGCGATGCTAACTTTTTGTTAATAGATTCTGG
>CALHUZ010000630.1 GCA_938039305.1 uncultured Saprospiraceae bacterium | reverse complement strand
TACACCTAAGGTTCCATACACTTATCCAGTTGTTATACCATTGGACAAAGGTCCTGATGGCGAAAGTGCAGTAACATGTAACTTAAGTGTTAAGTGTACTGACATGCATTTTGCAGGTTGTGCTGGTCCTTCTACGAAGGTGATGCGTACATGGCAAGTATTGGACTGGTGTAATGGCTCTATCAAAGAGTGCATGCAGTGGATCGTTGTGAAAACTGGAGCTCCAGCGTTTACATCTGTACTTGGTAAAGACACAAGAACAAGTGATAATCAAATTAATAAGCCAGGAGGGTTCCAGCATATGTGGCCAAATAGAGTTGTGATGGTAGACATCGCACCATGGACATGTGCTGCTCAGTTACCATTGAGTGCTACAGCTTCATATGGATGTGCTGACGGAAGTATCTCTTGGGCTACTGATTTCGGTGTAATCGGATCAGATAACGTATTGAGAGGTTTATGGTTAGGAGAGAAGGCAACAGTAACTGCGACAGCTACAAGTGATTGTGGAAGTCATGGTGAGCGTACACCTTTTACTTTTACAGTAATGCCTATCGACAACATTCGTCCTGTACCAGTTGCACAGGATCAAGTTAATGTTTCATTGACAGGAGATCCAACAGCAGAGCCAGGTGATGATGCAGGAGTAGCAAAAGTATATGTTGATGCTATCGATGCAGGATCACACAACGCAGGTTGTGGAGAGGTTGATGTTTGTTTACTTCTTAAGGACGAATTAGAAGATCCTGTATATACTTCTACAGGTGCTCACATGACAGTGAATATTTCTACTCATTATGGACCTGAAGCTGTGAAAATATACCACGCAAAAGGATGTTCATATGATGGAAAAATAGATGGAACACCTGCAACTAAAACAAGAGCTGCAGTTGCTGATATCTACTATGTATATTGTAAGGACTTCGTTAAGTTCTGTTGTTCAGACGAAGGCGAGAACTTAGTAGCATTAGTTGCGACTAACGGAAGTGGAAGTCAAGCACATTCATGGAGTATTGTGAATGTTGAAGATAAGTCAACACCAATCGTGACATGTAGACCAAACATTACTGTTGAATGTGGTAAGGACTATAGCATAAGTTCATTAAGACCATCAGTAGCTTCTGCAGTATGTACAGGAGAGGCTCTTGAGTATACAGTATTAAGTGATATTGATGCATGTGGAAACGGTGCGGATGTATACACTTGGACAGTAAATGGAGAAGTAGTATGTGTAAATAGAGCTATCTATAACGGTGAGAGTGCATTTGACCCTTATGAGATTAAGTGGCCAGCGCACTTTACGGGGGAGACTGTACAAGGTGTAATCAGAGAGTGTGAGCCATGGTTAGATTCTAAAGGCAAGCCTGTAAAGGATAGCAAAGGAAACGAACTTAACAGAATAGTAGAGTACTACGACGCTGTAGCTATGGGAGCAGCATTTGACTGTGAAGAAGGTGGAAACACTGGAGAGCCAGTATGGTGTCAAGCTTCTTGTGCTTTAGTTGGATCAAGTTTTGAGCCATTAGAGGTAGAAGCAGCAGATGCATGTAAGAAGATCATCAGACAGTGGACAGTAATTGACTGGTGTACTTGGGATCCTAACACATCTAATGTAGATGATGAGAATGATACTGATACAGATTCATTTGAAGCTATTGACGATGAGTGGTTAGATGCTTATAGCCCTGATCATGCAGGAGCATGGTATACTGACTCAAGAGAGACACCAGCGGATGCGCCAGCGAACTATGATGTCTTAGGAAATGCAACTGGTGGATACGTAACAGATCTTCCATGTGCGAGTTGCGATAAGCAAAATGCACAAGCTGATCACGTATACTTTAGATATACAAGCGTAGACAGAGATGGTTATTACACATTTGATCAAGTGATCAAGATTAGTGATACAACTGCACCAGTAATTGGAGCAGATGAGATCGTTAATGTATCAATCACAGGAGGAGCAGCTTCAAAAGGAGATGACTTCGATGATTGTTCAGGAAGCCAGACTATTACTGCATCAGTATCTGATATGTGTGGAGACACAGACTTATCAGCAGACGGAGCAGCATGGTGGATAGAAGTATATAACAGTGATGATGACTTAATTAAGACTGCAACTTCATTTGGAGCTACAGCTTCTATGGGATCACAGCCAGGTGGCCACGGATCTTATAACACAATTAAGTGGCAAGTAAGAGACGGATGTGGAAACATCGGTTATGCAGAGACAAGAGTGAACTTTGTAGATGATAAGCAGCCAACACCAGTTTGTATTCAGGATTTGAGTACAGCTATCATGCCTACTACTGGAACAGTAGAGATCTGGGCAGCTGATTATGACAACGGATCATTTGATAACTGTAGTGAAGTAGAGTACTGGTTCTTACTTGATGAGAATGGTAACCCAACTGATGATCAGACGACAGGTACATACAATAAGAACCTATTGGTTACTTGTGATATGTTAGCAGAGTTTGGTCAAGGTGAGACACTTGTATTAGGACTATATGTAAGTGATGCACAGTTAAATATTGACTTCTGTAACATTACATTGAATGTAAATGGAGCACAGTCAGTATGTGATCTTCCAGGTGTAGCATCAGCTAACATCAGTGGATCAGCTGAGTCTAACTTCGGCGACATGATCGAAAGTGCAGAGATTGCATTGAATGTAGGTGCAAAGGATCTTACAGCTGTAGATGGTAAGTATATGTTCAGAGCTAATCCTCTAAGCACATCTTATGATATCAAAGCTGAGAAGAATGATGACTATATGAATGGAGTATCAACACTTGATTTAGTATTGATTCAGAAGCACGTATTAGGATTACAAACTTTAGATGATTCTTACCTATTGATTGCAGCGGATATTAACAATGACGGTAGAGTAACTGCTGTTGATCTTGTTGATCTACGTAAGTTGATCTTAGGAATCTACGAAGAGCTTCCAACTAACGATAGCTGGAGATTTGTAGATGCAGCACATACGTTTGATAACCCTGCAGCAACGTTCCCATACCCAGAGGTAGTTAACATAGCTAACTTAAACGGAAACATAGCTGATCAGAACTTCATAGGAGTTAAGGTTGGAGATGTAAGTGGAAACGCGATTGCTAATAGCGCATTAGCTTCTAACAGAAGCGTGTCAGGAAAGTTAGCATTACAGATAGAAGATGCAACAGTTGCAGCTGGCGAAATGGTAGAAGTATCAGTTAGCTCAGCAGGATTTGCAGATATCGCAGCATACCAGTTCACAATGGAGCTTAAAGGCTTAGAATTTGTATCAGCGACATCAGGAACAGTAGAGGTTAGCGAGTCTAACTTTGGTCTACTTGATGCAAATACAGTAACAACAGCATGGTTTGCAAGTGATGCAGTTACAGCAACTGGCAACTTGTTTACAATGACATTTAAAGCGACAAGTGATGTTACATTAAGCAATGCATTAGCATTAAGCTCAAGAGTAACAGACGCTAAAGCATACACGTCAGGTCAAGATATACTGGATGTAGTTGTAGATTACAACACAGTAGGCGAGGCTGGTTTTGTTCTTGGACAAAACACACCTAACCCATTCAGTGGTGAGACTAAGATTGGATTTGAATTACCAGAAGCAGGTACTGCGACATTAACAGTATTTGACGTAACAGGTAAGACTGTATCAGTAATGACAGAGACTTATGGCTCAGGCTATAACGAGGTTACATTGAGAAAGTCAGAGCTTGGAGCATCTGGAGTTCTATACTATCAGTTAGAGAGTGGTGATTTCACTGCTACTAAGAAGATGATTTTAATCGACTAAGAGACGTAGAATAAAATCGGTTTTTGGGATGGCCTCTTTTCTACTTCGGTAGAAAGGGGGCTTTTCCCGTTATAGAGACATAATTGAGAATGAGGTATTAACCTGTAAAGGTTGATGCCTCATTTTATTTAGAAAGATTGGAGTACAAGTAATCTATATCAACCTTTGAAGACTGAGATTCGTTATATTTATATCTCATGCTTTTAATCATGCAAAGAATAGTTCATCAAGGTGGAATAAGATCGCAGTGGCTGTTACAACGCCTTCTCTTTGTATGTTTAATAATAGTGCTGTCTTCTATAAGCTCAAGCGCAACACATAATCGTGCTGGAGAGATAACCTACGAACAGACAGGTGATCTGAGTATCAGAGCTACCATAGTGACATATACCAGAACAAGTAGCTTTTCTGCAGATAGAGATAGTCTGACACTATACTGGGGTGATGGGGATAGTACTTTTGTCAAACGTTCCAATGGAATCGGTGAAGAGCTTCCTAATGATATCAAACGAAATGAATATACAGCGGAGCATCAGTACCCGTCACGCGGAACTTATAAACTCTCACTAAGCGATCCTAATCGCATAGCAGGTATCTTGAATGTCGACTTTCCAAATTCGGTAAATATTAGATTCTATATAGAAACAACCTTTACGTTGTTAGAACCTAGATTTCAGGGGCGAAACAATAGCGTTATTTTGCTCCAGCCCCCAATTGATTTTGCATGTAACGAACAGGTCTTTACATATAATCCAAATGCTTATGATGCTGATGGAGATAGTCTATCATATGAATTAGTAGCACCCTTCTCCGATGAAGGGGTTGAAGTGCCTAATTATGTCTTACCTGATCAAATAAGCTCAGGTTCCGATAATGTCGTAACATTAGATAGTAAAACTGGTGATTTTAGATGGGATGCACCCAAAAGCTTAGGGGAATATAATATCACCTATAAAATCAATGAGTATAGGAATGGAGTATTAATAAACTCACTTATTAGGGATATGCAGATACTAGTCAGAGCATGTCCTGATGATAATATGGCACCTACACTGGAAACAGATAGTGAACTATGCGTAGTAGCTGGAGAAATAGTTGAGATTGATATTATTGCTTTGGATATAGATGTGGACGAGATTCTAACTATTACAGCATCTGGTGGTCCGTTTGAGTTGATTGATAATCCCGCAGTACTATCAGTAGAAAATGCTCAAGCGAATTCAACATTGGGAGCGAGTATAAGATGGCAAACTACTTGCGATCATGTAAGTGAACAGTCTTATCAGATAGTTGTGAGAGTGACTGATGAAATCACTCGTCCGATGACAAGTCTAGCCACTTTGAAAACGATAACAATTAAGGTAGTTGCACCTGCTCCGCAATCATTGGACGCAATAAATGAGAATGGTGTAGTGACATTAACTTGGGATAATCCATATCAATGTGATCAAGGAGAGAACTTTAGAGGCTTTTCAATTTGGCGTAAAATAAATAGCAGTGACGTTGGGATAGATAGTTGTCAAGGCGGACTTCAAGGCCAAGGATATGAGAGAATTATATTTCTAACAAATGAAATATCATTAGGTAGATTTATCGCAAGAGATGTCGAGATAGATCCTGGTAAAATATATTGCTATCGAATACTTGCAGAATTTGGTCTCGAAACAACTGCGGGCAATCCCTATAACATAACACAGAGTATAACCTCTGACGAGGTCTGTATCCGAAGTAGTGGAGAAGAACCATTAATAACTAATGTTTCAATAGATAGGACAGACATAGGAAATGGAGCTCTAACTTTAGCGTGGATAAATCCAGATAGTAATGCTATAGATACTACAGAACTAACAGGGCCATATTTACTCGAGGTTCAAGGAGCGAATAATTTGAGTGGTAGTAATCTATCTGTCATAGAAACCTATACTTATGATTCTCGCGAATTCGGGTCTATTAAGGATACAGCATTGGCGATAGGAAATCTAAATACAGAAAGTAGTAGCCATAGTTATGTAGTTTCTTTTGAATCGGGTATTCGACCTGATAATTTTAGAGCTACTTCAGATGTAGCAAGCTCGGTCTTTCTAAGTGTGATACCTTCTGACAGTCAAGTCACACTGGTTTGGGAAGAAAATGTGCCATGGAACAACTATCTCTATCGCGTATATGAAAACACTAATGGTAGTGAAATCTTAGTTGACTCCTCTACTTCTTCTGGAGTAAGAATAGAAAACCTTGAAAATGGTACTGAGTACTGCTTTAGAATCGAGAGCTTTGGAAGTTATAGAATAACCGGTGTGCCAGAGCCGCTAATAAACTTTAGTAACCTGTCTTGTGCTGTTCCTGAAGATGATGTAGCGCCTTGTCCTCCTTCAATATCAGTTAGTTCTATATGTGATAGCGAACAACCGATTTCTTCTGGAGATTATGAGAACATCGTGCGTTGGTCATATAATGACGCATCATGCTCGCAACCCTCAGATCTCGATTATCTGAATATTTATTTTTCTGAGGATGAATCTGGACCACTGGTGCTTATAGATCAATTAGATGTTGATGAGGGTTTATTCATTCATCAATTACAAGAAAATATCGCTGGATGTTACGCTATTTCGGCTGTGGATGTGATAGGAAATGAAAGTGAACAATCAGAAAAGATATGCATAGACAACTGTCCAACCTTTGATCTACCCAATACCTTTACACCTAACAATGATAATTCTAATGATATATACCGTCCACGACAAAACCGATTTATAGATCGGATCGAATTTGAGGTGTATAATCGCTGGGGAGAAAAAGTATATGAGACAATGGATCCTAACATTAATTGGGATGGAACAAACTTGAATAATAAGGATCTGGCGGAGGGGACTTACTTCTATTCTTGTATGGTTTTTGAGAAAAGAGTGAGTGGAGTAGTGGAAGGTGAATTGCTTAAGGGTACAATACAAATAGTTAGATAATTTATGTTTACAGGTATAGTGGAAGAGGTAGGAGTGGTACAAAATGTAAGTACAAATCTTTCTAATAAAATATTCGAACTTGAATGTTCTTTTATTCCTGAGTTAAAAGTGGACCAAAGTGTAAGTCATAACGGAGTATGTCTAACAGTAACAGAGATTCTGGGAGATAGTTATAAAGTGACAGCTATTGACGAAACGCTTTTGAAATCAAATTTGTCAGAATTACAAAAAGGAGATCTCGTAAACTTGGAACGATGCATGAAGCTTGGCGACCGATTAGATGGTCACATCGTTCAAGGTCATGTTGATACTACAGGAGTTTGTACTGCTATAGTAGATAAGGATGGAAGTTGGCTGTTTACATTTTCCTATAACAGTGAATTCAAGAATTTAGTAATCAATAAAGGATCCATAAGCATCAATGGTACAAGCTTAACAGTGATCGACCCTGATGATACTACTCTACAGGTGGCAATTATACCATATACCTACGAGCATACGAATTTTAAAAACCTTGTTGTAGGGCAAAGTGTCAACTTAGAATTTGATATTATAGGTAAATATATCGCCAGGAAATTATAATATGCCAAGGCACTAATCTTAAGTTATTATTTGCTTTAGATGATGTTCAATGTGGTCGATATAATCTTCAATAAACAATCTTAAGCTCACTTCCGCGTCATCAGCCTTGATATCCATGAAAGCTATTTCGTGAAGGTTATGTTCTGGGTGTTTAAAGTCCAGAGTGTCATCTGGTATATTAGATACTAATCTGACTATATGATTATTCAGATTGTACCATAAATCGACAATCGAAGTAATAGAGAGCGCATCATAATTCTGAGCAGCGACCCAACCATCTTGACCATATCCAGAGAATGTAAGTGTTTCTGAAGTTGAGCCTATTACAAATCTTCTGTAATTGTTGATAGCAGAATCTATTAGATGCCCTAAGATTTCTTTCTTAGTCCATTGACCTTCTTTCCTTCTGTTAGTAGCTGGATCATCTAAGTTAAGATAGCGTAGGATGCGGGATGCTTCTTCTACAATTACTGATAGTCTTTCTGATGATGTGTTCATTTCTTAAGGGTTAGCTCTGACGTTTTATTAATAAGATCTGCATTTCTTTGTGATTATAGTCTAAAGAATTACACTGCTTTTAATTAGGTTTTAGTAGTTGAGGGGGTGATACATTAAGTGTCACCCTATTTTTTTACTTAGTCAGTTTTGATAGATGATGGATTAGTTCAACTGTTCTGAATTGTCCAAATAAATCAAATACTAACAACAAGCTTGAAAAAATAGTAAGACTAATAGAGGTACCTAAGATGATATGATTCCAACTTCCTAATATCGATAAAGAGATCAAGACAAATCCAATGAAAAGTCCTATGCTATTTACCTTTCTTTTCTGAAGAAAACGTTCCTGTCTGCTTTCAAGATGCGGGAGCTCTTCATCTACTAAGAAAGTATATCCACTGATAGAGTCCTGAGAATGCTGATATCTCTTAAACGATCTATAAAATCTATAGAAACCAGTGATAATAAAAAATAAACATAAAGGCATAGCACTATAAAATATGCCAGTGCTCAATTGACCCTGTCGCCAAAGATAAAGGAGAAAGGTCCAAGTCAATCCACCACCGCCTATCATGAATAGCAGTGCGTTGCTGATGCGCTCGCCTCTATAGTAGTCTTTGACTCGATCGTAGATATTTTTCTCTATGAGTTCCACTTGTTTAAAGTACGATTCTATCACAAAAATACTACATCTGACTAAATAAGATTTGTTTGAATTAAGCTGACCTCATCAGACTATCAGAATGACTGCTTAACTTGTAACGATATATGAAAAGGAAATAACTTTGCATAGATGCGAGTATCGTAAGATGATCGTTAGACGAAGTTGCTAACCCATACTTTTGAAAGTTTTAGTCATCAGATATAGTTCACTAGGAGATATAGTCTTGGCTTCTCCAATATTCAGGTTGCTATATGAGCAGTTGAATGCTGAGGTTCACGTCATGACGAAACGCAGTTATCGCATACTACTTGAACTAAACCACTATATCAGAAAAGTCCATACCCTCGAAGATTCGAGTCACTCTGATCTAAAAAGAGAGAACTATGACTTAGTCGTTGATCTTCAGAAAAATATTCGCTCTATTCGATTGCGTATAGCATTGAGTAAGAAATCGGTTTCATACGAAAAGCTAACATTTCAGAAATGGCTGTACTTAGTTTTAGGCATTAATAGACTGAATAGATCACATGTTGCAGATCGATATATAAACTCACTCAGAAGCCTAGGTATTGAAGATGATGGTCGTGGCTTAGAAATCGGACGAATCTCTCATCAAATGGAGAATCATAAAAAAGGTAGTCGCAAAAAGTTGATCATCTCTTTAGGTGGATCTTATGTCACAAAACGGGTCCCTAAACACATCGTAGACTATCTGATAATGCATGATGAGTATGATTTTCAGTTGATAGGTGGTAGCGATGTAGAGGACATCTACGATAATGACAGTGAGTATGTAGAAAACCTCGTCAATAAGACAACATTAATCCAGTCTATAGACCTTATAGCTCAATGTGATATAGTCATCACTGGTGATACAGGTATGATGCATATAGCCGCAGCGCTACAAAAACCAATAGTTGTGATCTGGGGTAGTACCTCTGAGGACTTTGGGTTTTATCCATATTATGGTTCTAAGAGTGAGGTAGAATATAGCTCTGTGGCGATTGGCGAGCTCTCTTGTAGGCCTTGCTCTAAGTATGGCAAGAGCGTTTGTCCCAAAGGACATATGAACTGTCTGAAGCTAATAGACGGTGCCCAAGTGATGTCAGAAATAAGGCGTCTCCTTAAGTAAGAAGAATAGAGTAGTTGGTAGTACCGATGAATAGTTTAATTTTATCGACATATGACGGTGTATTGAGAAACTTGATACGCCTTACTTATGTTCTTAACTATAGAAACAAACAGTCAACATGGCAACAATTAATGTAAATCCAGGAAGAAACCCCTTGGAAGGCAAAAACTTATCGAAATTCATCTTTCCAGCATTTATAGTGCTGATGCTTTTCTTACTATTGTCTAATACGTCATTCGTAACTATCTCACCAGGAGAAAAAGGTATAAAATTTAAGCGATTCGCTGGTGGTATAGAAAAGGATATTATCTATGATCAAGGCTTTCACATAGTGATGCCTTGGGATAACATGATAATCTATGACATAAGAATCAACGAAGGATTCGAAAAGATGGATGTTCTTTCTAAGAATGGTTTATCTATCGCGGTAGAGCTTTCTTATAGATTTAATCCCATACCAGAAAAGATCGGGTACTTACATGATAATATCGGTGCAAATTATATAGATAGGATCATCAACCCAGAGATTAGGTCTGCAACAAGAGAGGTAATCGGTAAGTACCTTCCCGAAGAGCTTTATTCTACAAAAAGAGAAGCCATTCAGGATGAAATATTTACTCAGACTAAGAATGCAATAGAATCCAAGTATCTGGATATTGATGCCATTCTAATTAGATCAGTACAGCTACCTGATAAGCTTAAGGAAGCAATCGAGCAAAAGCTTGAAGAAGAGCAGTTAGCCTTTCAGTTTGATTTTAAATTAGAAAGAGAGCGTAAAGAAGCAGAAAGAAAGATCATTGAAGCTCAAGCGAAGGCAGATGCCAATAGAATACTAAGTGCAAGTATTACAGATAGGATACTTCAAGATAAAGGTATCGAGGCGACTTTAGAATTGTCAAAATCACCTAACAGTAAGGTTGTAATTATAGGTGGTGCCGAAGGAGGTCTTCCGCTGATACTAAATAATTAAAATATTTGAACTTGCTTTTTAATAGCAAAACAGAAAAGGCCGATGAAATTTCATCGGCCTTTTCTGTTTTAAACTATTTTGTTCTGAGATAAGTGATATTTCTAATCTTTGCTGGAAAGACTGGCAAACGCGATGCTCGCCATTTTTTCAGCATCGATAAAACCCCAAGACCAATCTTCATATCCTTCAACGATCTGCGCTGCATTAAGAGTTTTCTCATCTCCACCAGAATTAATATGGGCGATAACTCTATCTCTTAATGTAGTCAAGAATGTATGATACTTCATTAAGTCTGACTTGGAAGCCATCGGTCCATGACCAGGGATGATCTGTGTATCATCATTGACAAGCATGGCTGCCGCTTCTACAGCTTCTATTATACCATTCAGAGAACCTCCACTATTGAGATCTATGTAGGGAAATCTTTTGTGAAAAAAACAATCTCCCATATGGATTACATTGCTCTCTGGAAAAAAGACAAATGAGTCTCCATCTGTGTGAGCATTATGCACATGACTAATCAAAACAGGTTCTCCCATGAAGTGCAATTGCATAGCGTCTTTGTAAGTAACCACTGGAAGTGCTATGTCTGGAGAAGGTGGCGAGACTTGATCTCCTCTGACTACCTCTTTAGACATTCGTTCTCTTACATTTTCATGTGCAAAGATCATTGCTCCAGCTTTACCAAAGTTTTCGTTACCTCCGGAGTGATCTCCGTGCCAATGAGTGTTGATTAGTTTAGTGGTCATACCTCCAGAAAGCTCTTTGATTTTAGCCATCAACTTCTCGGATAGAGGAGCATATTGATCGTCTATCATCAGCACTTCAGCTTCACCTATATAAATACCCACGTTGCCACCTGCGCCTTCTAGCATGTAGATTTGGTCTGTTAATTTATACTCTTTGATCTGTACATCATCAAATCGATTCTGTCCAGATAATGAAAAAGATATGCAGATCAAAGTGATTGCTAATAGAATGAATTTATTCATGGTTATTATTTTATACATTTAACAAGTTGTCAGAAGACAATACTAATCGCTAAAATTAAGCTAATGCCTTCACATTCTATTGGTCGACTAATAACTGCGTTATCAATCGTCTTCTTGCTAACAATAAGCAACGCTTTTAGTCAACAAAGAGATCGGAAAATTACTTTTCCAGATGTACCTGGTTATAAGTCACTGAAATGTGATCTGCATATTCATACTGTTTTCTCAGATGGAAGCGTATGGCCTGATATCAGGGTCCAAGAAGCGGTGAAAGATGACTTAGATGCCATATCACTCACTGAGCATTTGGAATATCAACCACACGAAGCTGACATCCCTCACCCAGATCGCAATCGATCTTATCTCTTGGCTAAAGAATATGCTAAGCCGCATGACTTAATCATTATTCATGGTGCTGAAATCACAAAGGATATGCCTCCTGGTCATGCGAATGCTTTATTTATTCAAGATGCTAATTTGCTTAATCATGATGATCCACTGACTGCTTATAGAGCTGCTAAAAAGCAAGGGGCTTTTGTATTTTGGAATCATCCTAACTGGATACAACAACAAGAAGATGCTATGCCTTTAATAACGGCTTTGCACAAGCAGCTTATAGATGAAGAATTGCTTCATGGCATAGAGGTGGTCAATGACATCACGTATAGTGAGCACAACTTAGAGTTGGCAATAAAGAATGGATTGACCGCTATAGGGACTTCTGATATCCACGGTTTAGTTGATTGGCAATATGGTCTTGCCGATGG
>CALHUZ010000629.1 GCA_938039305.1 uncultured Saprospiraceae bacterium | reverse complement strand
CAATACCTTACTTTCATAGTTTTGGTATTTCTTCGAGCAAACAATAAGATATGGATACAGATATCGTGATTCTGGATAAGCAAGATAAGATCGCAACAATCACGCTTAACAGGCCAGCAGTCTACAATGCGCTTAATCAAGACATCAAGCATAAGCTGATTGAGGCGCTGGATAATTGTAAAAATGATGATGCGATAAGGGCGATAATATTAACAGGTGCTGGCAAGGGGTTTTGTGCAGGTGCTGATATGAGTGATTTTTCTCAGCGACCATCGCCAAGAGACGTGCGTGATGATCTTAACTCTGTCTATGGATCTATCATCCGAAGAATCACGGATATGCATAAACCAGTCATCTGTGCTATCAATGGTCCTATGGCAGGAGCGGGAATAGGCATCGGTCTGGCGTGTGACTATAAGATCATGACTGATCATGCTAACATGCGATTTGCATTTGTCAATATTGGTTTAGTATCTGATGCAGGGTCTACGTGGTTCTTAACAAGGGCTGTGGGATATACGAAGGCTCTCGAAGTCATCTATGGAGGAGAAAAGATACCAGCTGCTCAATGTCTTGAGATGGGTGTCATCAATAAAGTGGTCCCTGCTGCGGAACTTATGTCTACGGCACAAACGCTTGCCGTCGGTCTTGCTGAGCAACCACCATTGGCCTTTGAATCTACTAAGAAAGTCATCAATCAAGCATTGAAGAGTGGACTCTTCGAGACCATGGAGATGGAAGCAAGTGAGCAGATGAAGTTGATCGCGAGTGAGGATCATATGGAAGGTGTGATGGCATTCGTTCAGAAAAGGAAGCCTTCGTTCAAAGGGAAATAACATGATTATAAAACCCGATTTTTAAGAGGGAAGAAACAGTAACTTATGTCCAAGCTATTATATTTTAGGCACGCGCAAGCTTCATATGGGAAAGCTGATTACGACCAGTTGTCTCCTACAGGGTATGAACAATCAGAGATCTTAGGAGAGTATCTAGCAGGTCAGAAGGTGCCTTTTGATTACATCTATGTGGGGCCATTGAAGCGACACTATCAGACTTTGTCTAAGGTTCAGGAGGCTTACGCCAAATACAATTTGGAACTTCCTGAGCCAGTAGAATTAAAAGAACTGGAGGAGCATCGTGGTCCTGATATTCTAAAATCAAATATGGCTCAGATCAAAGAAGAAGATGAGGTCATCAAGGGATGGGATGATGAGCGAAAGGCCAATACAGATCTATTTATGAAAAATGGTCTGATGATATTTGAAAGAGCGATGAAGTTATGGGCGACAGGGAAGTTAGCTCATCTCCAACCAGATCACTATCTTGATTGGAAAGGATTTAGAAAGCAAGTCGCAGAAGGTTATGATAGAGTGTATAATCAGCATAAAAATGAAAAAGGTAAGACGATAGGTATGTTCACCAGTGGCGGTACGATCAGTGCAACTCTTGGTCATGTACTTGGTATGAAGGAAGAGATCGATATCATCACTATGAATGGTGTCGTGCAAAATACATCCATAAGTGAGTTTTTATTTTCTGGAGATAGAGTGACGATGAAGCGATTCAACGAAGTATCTCATCTGCCAGAGAAACTTAAGACGTATGTCTAATTGTAATTATAAAAGAGACTTTTGAAAACTGACTAATTTGATTATGGAATCTGACGATTTGATTATGAAAACTGACGTTGCTAAAGAAATTAGAAAAGGTGAAGATCTCGACAGTGCGGCTGTACTCGCTTATCTGAATGCTCACTTAGAAGACCAATCAGAAACGCTTGAGATCAAACAGTTTCCAGGAGGGGCTTCTAACTTGACATATTTGCTGAAAAGCGGATCTCAGGAGATGGTCTTACGTCGGCCACCCTTTGGAGCGAAGATCAAATCAGCTCATGACATGGGTCGAGAGTTTAGAGTACTTGATGCACTTAGCAAAGGATATGAAAAAGCACCTAAGCCCTTGGTGTATTGTGAAGATGAAACCATTATCGGTGCGCCATTCTATGTGATGGAGCGAGTCGAAGGCGTCATCATCAGACATGATATGGGGCAAGAACTGGAATCAGGGATTGTCAGTGAAATAGCTACTAGCTTGATTGATACATTCGTAGAGCTTCATCAATTAGATTATAAAGCGGTTGGGCTTGGAGAGCTGGGTAGACCAGATGGATACATCAAACGACAAGTAGATGGATGGTCAAAACGCTACATCAAGTCTCAAACAGAAGAGCAAAAGGAATTAGAATATGTCGGTAGGTGGTTAGATGATCATCAGCCAAAAGAATCAGGATATTCTTTAATCCATAATGACTATAAGCATGACAATGTCATCTTAGATAAAGATAACCTGGCACAGGTCAAGGCGATATTAGACTGGGAGATGTGTACCATCGGTGATCCATTGATGGATCTTGGTACGACACTTGGTTACTGGATGAATCCAGATGATCCAGAGATATTTGTCAAGAGCTTTATGAATCCTTCTGTCTTGAAAGGCAATCCATCACGTGAAGACTTTCTACATCAGTATTCTCTGAAGAGTGGCAAAGAGGTAGCGCATCCGATATTCTATTATGCCTTTGGTCTTTGGAAGACAGGAGTTGTACTTCAGCAGATCTATTATAGATTCAAGCATGGGCACACTCAAGATCAGCGCTTTGCAATGTTCAATCATGTGGTTAGAGCATTTGGGTCTATGGCTGCAAGGGCCATTGAGTTGAATCGGATTGATAAACTTGGTTAATGTGCTAATGGGTTAATTAGTGAATGTGAAAATTTGTGAATTAGTAAATTAGGTGAATGGAACCCTCTGTCCTTCGGACATCTCCCTTGAAAGGGAGAACAATTAATTAGATATAGCATTAAAAGAAGCGAGGCTCTCTCCTTTAGGAGTCGGAGGCGGGGGAGGATGGGATGAAGAGTTAATTAGTGAATGTGAGAATTTGTGAATTAGCAAATTAAGGGAATTGAACCCTCTGTCCTTCGGGCATCTCCATTGAAAGGGAGAATAATTAATTAGAGATAGTCTGAAAAGAAGCGAGGCTCTCTCCTTCAGAAGACCTTTGTCATTGGGATATTGGTTGATTTCTGACGTTCATCCACATTTATCTACGTTCGTGTACT
>CALHUZ010000628.1 GCA_938039305.1 uncultured Saprospiraceae bacterium | reverse complement strand
TAGATATCAGAACTTGAGCTTGCAGAAAGATCTGCTATTCTCACTGTAAGATTTTCTCCTAAAAAGTCGGAACTTGAACTGCTAGATACTGTAGCTCGATCAGCACTTCCTGAGATCTCAATATCAGAACTTGAACTACATTTTGCTTCAAGCTCATCAACATCAATCTCTATGACTAAATCAGCACTACTACTTGCTTTGAGTTCTAATCTATCAGTGATGATCTTATCTCTGCTGATGAGGTCAGCGCTTGAACTGACACTTATATAGTTAGGATAGTCTTTGTATGTTATAACTGCTTTGACTTTGGTTTTTTTAGTCCAGTTATAATTCCACTTTTTCTTCATTTTCACTTTGAGTACACCATCTTCTACCTCTGTGATCACATCTCCAAGATCCACTTTAGATACAGTGATGACTACTTCGTTTTTGTTTCCTTTGATAATCTCAGCATCTATGCTTTGAGATACTGATATACCGTCAAATGAACTTAATGTTCTGGTCTCTTCGGATTGAGCATTGAGTGACATGCTGCTCATTAATAATGCAATAGAAAGCGAAAGGAAGTTGATCGTGTTCATGATTATGTTTTTTAAAAGACGTAATGATATTTTGAAAGTTGCAGAAGCTGCATCTTTTAATTAATACGCTTCAAGATGATAAAACGATGGTTATGAGCGTAGTATTCTTAGACGAAGTAGTATTTCAAGCCTATCAAAGTGTAGATATGACGTCTGAACCTTCTGGCAGATGGTTAATATCTACTGATAAATGGAGCATCGCAGATATTTGCGAAAGCGATAAAGGCTAACAAAACAAGGCAAAGGAGATTTGTGATTTACTTTTTTAATCCGATCTCTCGAAGCCTTTCATCTAAGTAGCCTCCCGCTGTGATTGGTTCAAAGCTCATAGGATTTTCTTCAGTCACACACTTAGCGAGACATGTAAGATCCATATCTGCTTTGGGGTGAAGAAAGAAAGGGATAGATAGTCTTGGCTTGTGCCACTCTTCACGAGGAGGATTGACCACTCTATGAGTAGTTGATTTTAAGTAATTGTTCGTTAGTCGCTGGAGCATATCGCCTACATTGATGACAATCTCGTCTTCTTCAGGAGTGATGGCAAGCCACTTGTCCTCCATGTTGAGCAACTGCAATCCTCCAGCGGATGCACCGACAAGTAGTGTGATGAGATTTATATCTTCATGTTGTTCTGCACGTACTGCACTTGCAGGCTCTTGTGTGATCGGTGGATAGTGTATCGCTCTTAAGATACTAAGACCATCTTCTATCTTTTCAGAAAAGTATTCTTCTCCAAGATCCAAGTGTATAGCTATGGCTTTAAGCAACTGAGCACCTACCTTTTCAAAAGACTTATATAGATCCTTGCCTAATTGTGTGAATTCTGGAGCTTCTGAGACAGATACGTTATCTGGATACTCTGCTTTGAGTGGACTATCTGCAGCAACCTCTTGTCCTATCTGGAAGAACTCTTTTAGGTCAGCTACCTTAGCACCTTTCGCCTGCTCCTTACCAAATGACGTATAGCCTCTTTGGCCGGCAAGACCGGGGATCTCATATTTGACTTTTGTCTCGCGATCCAGAGCGAAGAAGCTCTTTGAGTAACTATAGAAGTCATCGATTAAGGATTTAGGGATACCGTGATTTTTCACACCTACGAATCCTATATCATGAAATGCCTTTCCGAGTTTTTCAACAAATGCTGTGCGCTCTGCTTCAGAGCCTTCAGTGAACTGAGAAAGATCGACTACTGGAATTACTTTTTCTGCCATTACTACGTCATTTAATAATCAAACGAGGATATTGCAAATATCTTGGATAAAGCTAATAAAATCTGTGCTTAAAGGAATTTCAAGATTTAGGATTTAAGGATTATGAGTAAGAAGAATAGAAGTTTTTTCATAGATACGGATGCAGGGACGGATGACGCCATAGCGTTGATTATGGCCATGAGATATCCCGATATTAACATTGTCGGTATCAGCACGTCTGGTGGTAATGTACCTCTGGACTGTGTGGTTCAGAATGTCCTATATGTCAGAGAGATGTGTGAGCATAGTGCTCCGGTATACGTAGGCGCTGCCCAACCTTTGCATCGGATCTTAGGTACTGCTGACTTTATCCATGGAAAGGATGGACTTGGAGATATTGGTCTAAAACTCGAGGGGCGAAACCCTAATGAAGGAGCAGCCGATGACATGTTAATCGAAGCTCTGATCGCTCATGAAGGCGAACTGGAGATCGTATGTCTTGGTCCATTGACTAATCTGGCACTCGTAGAGAGGAAGTCTCCTGGGGTGCTAAAGAAGGCCAAAAAGGTATATATCATGGGCGGTTTGGTCACCCTTCCGGGAAATGTAACACCGATGTCAGAGTATAACATATGGGCTGATCCAGAAGCAGCTGATGAAGTATTTGCCTCTGGTGCTGAGATGATGATGATAGGTTGGGACACAACGCTTTGTAGCTCTGATATTTCTATCGCAGAAATGGCAGATATAAGAGCCATGGAAACAGATTTTTCACGATTTGCAGCTGATATCCAAAAGGTGAGAATAGAATGGATGGATGAACACCTTGAAGAAACCACTGTTAATCTTGCTGATCCACTCGCTATGGCAGTTGCTATGGATCACTCTCTAATCGAATCAAGAGATCAATACGAGATGACCGTGAGGTGCGGGCAAGATGAAGATCCTTATAGAGGTTATATCGAAGCTAAAAAAGTAAAAAATAAAAGACGCGGTATAGACTTCATACATCAGGCGAATAGACAGCGGTATATCGACTTGATCCGATTTTGTTTGTCATAGAACATTGATTTGCCTACCATGAAAATTTATAATACTGATAAGAACAAAGAGTATTTTACGGATGAAGGGTGTCACATCATAGAAGTACTCAATCAACCAGAAACAGAGTCAGTCTCAGTGGCACATGCAAGAGTACAAGTAGGTGCAACTACACAGCTTCATGCTCTTCAAGATACTTCAGAGATATACTACATACTAGAAGGAAGAGGCATTGCAAATGTTGATGGAGTTCTGAAACAATTAGAAAAAGGAGATTGCATCATCATCGCGCCCGATAAATCCCAGAGTATAGAGAATAACGGAGATCGAGATCTTAAATTTCTATGCATCTGCCAACCCAGATTTTTATTTTCTAATTATACAGACTTGAGTAAATAGTATGAATGAATTAAAAGTGGATGCTCCGGGAGGAACTGCTGAAGTAAGTGCCAAAAGTGGAAGGAGTACGGAAGTGATTCAATTCTTACATGCTAATGCTTACACCCCTGGTTGTTATCTTAGGATGTTTAAAGAACTTGGTGATTATGATATCATCGCTCCTGAGCAAAGACCACTATGGCCAGATCAATCTCCAGATCAATTAAAATCTTGGGATCTTTTAGCAGATGACATCATCAATCACATGGACAAAATGAGACGAAAAGGAGTCATTGGAATAGGGCATTCTATGGGCGGTGTAGCTTCTTGGTTAGCGGCTGTGCGTCGACCAGACTTGTTCAGTCGGTTGATATTGATAGATCCCGTTGTGTTGCCTAATAGCTTTACACTGGGTATCCGATGGTTACCTTACAAGTTGAAGATGAAGTTGCTTCCGATGATTAAGATAGCTTCACGTAGAAGAGATACTTGGGACAGTCGTGAAGAAGCAAGAGATTACTTTTTGTCTAAGAGGATTTTTAAAGCATTTGATGAAGATGTACTTGAGGACTTTGTTCAGTATGGATTAAAAGAAAAGGACAGTGGCCAAATTACGCTTGCTTATCCAAGAGCTTGGGAAGCTAAAGTGTATGCTACACCAGGATATCTCTGGTCAAAGATGAATAAGGTACAATGCCCGATAGCCATCATAAGAGCAGAGCATTCTAACGTAATAACTGATGATCGCTGGCAAAAGATTAAGTCGAAAGTTGACGGTGGTACATTTATAGAAATGAAAGGTGCTGGCCACCTTGTTCCTTTCGATGCACCTATGGCTTGTGCTGAGGCGATAAAAGGAATTTTGAAAAATTAAAAAAGATAAGAATTCTAATCTACTCTAAGATCGCTTAGCTTTTTACAATTTTAGCTTTCCCCTTTTTTAATTCTACGCTAAGTAGTTTTTTCGTTTTCTTGAATGGGACTTTTTTAAGTGCTTTTTTTAGCTTCTTACGATCTACCTTTTCCTTGATCACTATCGTTCTCGTGAGTGTAGTAGGTATCTCTTTTACAATCGTTTTAGGTGTTATGTCTTTGACTATAGCAGACTTGGATCTGCTTGTCTCAAGCGCATCTGACTTATCGTGAAGTCTTTCATTTTCTGCTCGTAAATCTTTTATGATTTGCTTGTACTTTTTAATCCTCGAAGCTTTGGACTTCTTTTTTATGACCTTCCCTACAGAAGAATTGGTTTTGGATACCTTCTTAGGCTTTTCAGTTGAAGAGAAAGTTGAAACTGCTTTAACTTCTTGAGACGGTTCTGATTTTTTCTTTGACTTTTTAGTTGGTGCTGAAGCAGAAAGCTGTTGCTTTTTCTTTGCTTTTTCAGCTATTACGGATACGATAGAAACAGGATTAGGTGAGCTCTTTTGCTTGCTTTCCACTACTTGAGAAAGAAGGTTCTTTGTCGTGTTTGTTGTCTGCCCTAACTCTGTTTTTAATTCTTTAATCACTCTTTCTTTGATCGCCATTTGATCGTCGAATTCGCTGATCTTTTTATTCTTGTCTTTTAGTAGAAGGTTGTGCGCTTCATTAAGGTGATATACGTCAGATTCTTTCTCTTTGATCCGATCGTTTAGTTCTTCGAATTTTCTGTCATCATACCACCATCTCAGGAGCCATCCCAATGTCAAAGCCAAAGCAGAGAACACCCAAGGTGCCCACAAGCAAAAATCATCCATCATGTCCAAGGTTCGTTTACTGCCTTAAATATAGCTAAGACGTTGACCTCAAGAGAGTTAAGTCGTATTATCCTTTGGTAATTGCTAAGTGTCTTACTAATTGAGCATTTTATAGCTTGGTATCCATGCTTGTATGTGAAGGTCACGTGGTAGTGAAGAGTACATAAAGATTAGGATATGGTTCAGAAATGTTGAATTTTTGCAGCTCATTTTATCATCGATCGATTCAAACACACTATTAAAGTGTTCCATGAATTATAACTATTCTTCTTTCTTTCTAAGATTCCACCAAACGCCATGATTTGGGGAGCATTCATCTTGATGATCATAGTTTTTATAGCTATTGATCTTGGTGTCTTCAACAAAGAGGCTCATGTCATCAGCGTGAAAGAAGCCAGTTATTGGACTGCGCTTTGGGTGTCTATTGCCTTATTGTTTTCGATAGCTGTATACTTTATTTATAGTAATCAGTTAGTGGACAATCCAACAGATCTTTCGCCTTCTCAAGCGTCGCTCAACTATATCACGGGTTATCTAATAGAACTGTCGCTGAGCATTGATAATATCTTCGTGATCGCCGTTATTTTCACGGCTTTTGATATCCCCACTAAGTACCAGCATCGCGTTCTTTTTTGGGGTATTCTTGGAGCCATTGTGTTTCGAGCCCTCATGATTCTTTTTGGGGTTGTTTTGATTCAACAGTTCTCATGGATGATATACGTATTTGGTGTCTTCTTGATTTATACCGCTTATAAAATGTTCACGACTGAAGAAGAGCCATTTGATCCTAAGAAGTCATTTGTCTTTCGACAAATTGGAAAAATAATTCCGATTACTAAACGAATAGAAGGGGAGCAGTTCTTTGTTAAAATAAGACATGTCAGAGCCGCAACGCCATTATTTGTAGCACTGATAGTGATAGAAGTAACTGATGTGTTGTTTGCCCTGGATAGTGTGCCTGCCATTATAGCGATCACATCTGATCCCTTCTTGGTTTTTACATCTAATATATTGGCCATCATGGGACTAAGATCCATGTACTTTTTTCTATCCAATATGCTGGACCGCTTTGTTTACCTCGAGTACAGCTTAATGGCTATATTAACTTTTGTTGGTGTGAAAATGTTATTATCTCATCATGTTGAGATCCCACACTCTCTGAGTCTCGTTTTTATACTTGTGGCTTTGTTGACTGGCGTATTTGGATCTCTTTACTTAGGTGGTAAAGCAGAAGAAAAGAGTTAGGCCATTCCTTCGTATTTATGAGAACTGCTGCATATATGCAGATATCTCATCAGATGTCCTTGGGATATCGATATCATCTCCGATCATCTTATAACCATCTGCAGTAATGACAAAATCGTCTTCCAGTCTGATGCCTCCAAATGAAGCGTGCTTTTCTAAAAGATCGTAGTTGATAAAGTCTTTATAGAGACCTTGGCTTTTTCTAAGTTCTATAAGTGATGGTATGATGTAGATACCCGGTTCTATAGTGACAGCGTAGCCTTCTTTAAGCTCTCTGCCCAGTCTCAATGACTTTAATCCAAACTCTGTTGACTTCACGATTTTATCTGAGTAACCAACAAGTGGCTCTCCAAGATTTTCCATGTCGTGCACATCTAAGCCTATCATGTGACCAAGACCGCACTGGAAGAACATGGTATGGGCGCCATTTGCGACAGCGTCATCTACATCACCTTTCATGAAACCAAGATCTTTGAGCCCTTTACAAAGTACTTTACATGCCAGCAGGTGCACATCCTTAAATGCTATCCCTAAACGCATAGCTTCGACGCTTTGCTTGTATGAATCATAGACCACATCGTAAAGATCCTTCTGAAGAGGTTGCCACTTGCCACCTATGGGAAATGTCCTAGTGATATCGCCGGCATAGTGTGATCGAGATTCGCATCCGCCATCATATAGAACCATATCTCCGTTTTCCAGAAGACCATGGTGATCATGATTGTGTAGTACTTCTCCTCTCTTGGTTAGAATCGCAGGGTATGCGAAACCAACTTGATGCTTATAGGCTATGGATGATGCGATACCGACTAAGTCAGACTCGTATTGTCCAGCCCTCGCATGTTTCATCACTGCAAGATGCATGTCGTATGTAAACTTCACAGCTTCATCCATCTCGGCAATCTCTCTTGCTTCCTTGATATTGCGCTGAGCAATTATAGCTTTTATCAGTTTTTTATCTGCATTAAGTGTTACATCTTGAATATTCTTGCCAAGCAGATCCGCTAATAACAATGTCTGTTCTGGACGATATGGTGGAAGATATGAGCACTGACTTGGTTTAACATCTTTTGAGAGATGAGCGGTAGCTTTTACAGTTTCGATACCTGCTTTATTAGCTATCTCACTTAGACTCGGTAAAGGGCCTGTCCAGACAACATCATCGATCGTAAGTTCATCTCCATAGATCGTTTCTGTACCTAGATCGACGTCTATAATCAAGTGAATACCTGGGATGTCAATGCCCGTATAATATAGCAAGGTGCTATCTTGTCTAAATGGATACCAATTGTCCTTAAAGTTCACACTAGACTCTACGTTTCCTAAGAGAAGTATCTGACCACTCCCCATTGATGCCTTTAACTTCTCTCTTCTTCCTTTGTAAACTTCTCTATCAAAAACACTCATCGTATAGTATGTTCTGTTAATCGCTTCAATGTAGTAAATTAGCGGTAACAATGTACATCATCAAATCACGTGTCATTCAGCTTTTGTTACTACTGATAGTAACGGGTTGCCCTTACTTTGGACTTGCACAGGAAGAAACCACAGCGACAGAGCTGCCAGCGGACAATGCTGCAAGGGAAGAGATTCAACGATATTTTGGTTATGAAGACTTGTTCTTTAGATATACCACATTACCCTACGATGTGTCCGCATCGGTTAATCAAAAAGGGAAGTACGTTGACTTAGGGTATGTCTTAATGGCTTTGATACCTCTCATGCTGATTGGCCTTTTTTATAAGAAGAAAAGATGGTTTTATGGATTGATTATATTTTTTTCGATCTATCTGATGATTTGTTTTCAGTTTTCATATGTCCAAAATAATTTAGGAGAAAGGTATAATCCAATTGTAGGAGAGGTCTCATCTGATCCTCTAAATGTAGGCTTTGCTGAAAGTTTGATAGCGCCTATCTATAGTGTCAGTGGATTCATCAGTCGACCACTCGTTTCTCTTATTGGCAATTTTACTGGGCAACAAGATCACATCACTTATCCACTGTTCTTCATAATATTTTTATTGGGTTTATATATTCTTTTAACTAATAAGCAAGCCTCTGCAAAGCAGAAGTTTATTGCCACCTCGGCTTCGACGTTTGTTTTTCTTTGGTGGCTATTTAGCGGAGGTATTATATGGTATGGATATCTTATGATTCCACTAGGATATGCATTTATAGCATATGTCTTATCCATCAAAAAGAAAGAAGATTCTTTTCTGGGAATGGTACTTCTTAGGTATTTGGGATTGGCTAC
>CALHUZ010000627.1 GCA_938039305.1 uncultured Saprospiraceae bacterium | reverse complement strand
AATCGATCGCATGCATCATATTCCTGATGCTCAATTTCTTATTCTAATTTTCAATTTCACATTTTAAACAAGAAAGCTATGAAGCTTCCTCATATACCACCGTATAAGACAAAGGTTGTAGAACCTGTCTATTTTAAAACGAAAGAAGAGCGCGCTGCCAAAATCAAAGAAGTAAACTATAATCTTTTTAATCTACACAGTGATTGGGTGGTTGTCGATCTGATGACAGACTCAGGCACAGGCGCCATGAGCGAACAGCAGTGGGCTGAGATTATGCTCGGCGATGAAAGTTATGCGGGGTCAGAATCATATTTTAAGCTGATAAGATCAGTAAGAGACATCATGGGTTTTGAGTTTGTAGCACCTACCCATCAAGGCCGCGCTGCTGAGAATATTCTATTTTCAGCTGTAGTCAAAGAAGGTGATGTAGTGCCTGGAAATGCTCACTTTGATACGACCAAAGGGCATATAGAATTTAGAAAAGCCAAAGCTGTTGATTGTACCATTGATGAAGCATTTGATACAAGCATAGATCACCCATTCAAAGGAAACATTGATCTTGAAAAATTAGAAGCAGTCATCAAGGAGTATGGTAAAGAAAGAATTCCATTCATCAATATAACGGTCACTTGCAATACTGTCGGAGGTCAACCTGTATCACTCGCTAATATCAGAGAAGTATCGGAGCTTGCAAATCGAGAAGGTATTCCAGTTTATATGGATATAGCTCGGTATGCAGAGAACGCCTATTTTATAAAAACAAGAGAAGTCGGCTATTCAGACAAAAGTATCAGAGAGATTGTAACAGAGATGTTTCAAGATGTTCAGGTCGTCTGGATGAGCGCGAAGAAGGATGGCTTGGTCAACATAGGAGGATTCATCGCTTTACATGACGCAGCACTTTATGAAAAGCTGGGCCAGTTTACAATTATCTACGAAGGCTTTATTACCTATGGAGGGATGAGTGGCCGAGCGATGGGCGCACTAGCAGAAGGGCTGCAAGAAGGTGTAGAGTTTGACTACTTAAATGATAGGGTACAGCAAGTAGCTTATCTCGGAGAAAAGCTGAAGTCATATGGCATCCCTATTCAGGATCCAGTGGGTGGGCACGCTTTGTATATAGATGCTAAGCGTATGTTGCCGAACGTACCGCAAAGTCAGTTTCCTGCTCAGCTTTTAGGCATTGAAGCATACATCGAAGGAGGTGTACGAGGTGTAGAGATAGGTACTCTTTTGGCTGATAAAGACCCAGTCACCGGAGAAGAGAGATTCCCTGAAATGGAGCTGTTGAGATTGGCTATTCCTCGAAGGGTTTATTCATTACCTCATATGGATTATGTAGCAGCTACAATGGCTAATATCAAGGAGAAGTCTGCTAACTTGACTACTGGTCTGAAGATCATCAAGCAAGCTGATATACTTAGACATTTTACAGTGCAGTTAGAGAAGATATAAGAGAGGTGAGGCGGTATAGAAGCCGTAAACTTCTATACCGCTAATAAACTCGAGCTACAGCTTGTCACTATCTGCTCAACAATCACTAAACTCGTGCTCACTTAGAATTCGATAGCGTGTGAATATCATCCATAGAATAGAGCTGCCCACCATCTTCGGTATGAAGACAGTCAATGCTTATCTCATCAAAGGAGAAGAGGTTATTCTCATAGATAGCGGCGAAGACACAGATGAGTGTTACTTAGCCTTAGAGAAAGGTTTAAAAGAACATGATGTAGAAGTATCTGATATAGATCGGATCATCATCACACATGCTCATGTAGATCATATGGGTATGGCGCAGCGCATAGCTGAGGCGGCTGATGCTAAAGTATGGGTATCAGAACTGGTTTATGATTGGGCTGTTGATCCTGACAGTATGTGGTCAACACGAGAAGCACTTATGCTTCCTGCACTCTTGACTTTCTTTGAGCCGAGCTTAAGCGAAATGATCAAAGAGGGTTATAATCAGATGATGGGTGATGTGCAGAGAGTATGGAAGCCAATTGATAAAGATCGCTTAGTTACGTTTGAAAGCGACGGAAGCCTTGAGTTTGATGGGGTAGAGTGGCAATGTGTTTATATGCCTGGACATAGTCAGACTCAAACTACTTTCTTCAATGCAAAGACTGGTGATTATATCTCCGCGGATATGTTGTTGAAGATCACTCCGACACCAGTGATTGAACCGTTAATTTCGGATAATACAATTAGAAATAAGGGTATCCTTCAGATGATGAACTCTTATGAACGCTTATTGAACTTTGATATCAAGAAGGTCTATCCTGGACATTTTGAAATATTTGATAATGCTCATGAAGTCATTAATCGTCAAGTACAAAGAATCGATGAACGCACACTTAAGTGCTTCGAATTAATCAAAGAAGGAAACTCATCCTTCATAGATATTTTCAATATTCTCTACGAAGGAAGATTTCATATGCCTGCTATGATCATGTTGATCGGATATCTCGATCGATTAGAAAATGCAGGCGCTATCAAGTATCAAGAATCTGATGGTTGGAAGAAAATTGTGGTTAGTTAAGGATTAGAAAAAAATCTAATCCTCCTTAATCAATCTTTTACTCAACTCTTCTAAGCTTACTCCTTTTGTCTCTGGCATAATAGCGAGTACCCAAACCAATTGTAATACCATCATACCCGCCAAGAAGGCGAATATCGGCCATGGGTTAGGTCCAACCCACGCTTGTATCGGAGCACCAATCAGCGTTATGATAGCAGCGAATACCCAGTGAACGCCAGATCCCCATGCTTGTCCATAAGCCCTGACCTTATTAGGAAATATTTCAGAAATGAAAACCCATATAACGGCACCTTGCCCTATGGCATGAGCAGCAACGAAGAGTAGTAAAAATGTCATTAAGAAGGTCGAACTAGCGCCAGTATTGAATGCGTAAGCGACCATGCCTAATCCAATTATGTAACCGAGTGATCCGATGATCATTAGTTTCTTGCGGCCTGCTCGATCTATTAAAAACATGCCAACCAGCGTAAAGACAAGGTTGATCCCTCCAATGAGAATAGAATTAAAAAGTGATTCTTCTGAAGTCATACCAGAGCTACCTAAGATCTCGGATGCATAATAGAGTATGAAATTAATACCCGACAATTGATTGAAGAAAGCCAGCATAAAAGCAAGGGCAAGAGGCTTCGAATATTTTTTATAATCTATAGATTGGTTCTTTGTCTGATTAGCCGTTGATTGAATAGTTAATACTTCTTTATCAACGTCATCTACTTGCATCCAGCCCAATATTTCTTTAGCGCTCGAGATTTCATTTTTTACAGTGATTAGCCATCGTGGACTCTTCGGAACCCCAAGTACCATCAGTGTATATAGAATAGCAGGAATCGCCTCTACTCCCATCATCCATCTCCAGTCATTTGGTCCACCGACACCTTGAAGCAAGTAATTAGAAAAGAAAGCAACGAAGATTCCAAATACGATCATAAACTGATAAAGGATGACGAGTCTCCCACGATTATCTTTGTTAGAGATTTCTGATATATAAGTTGGAGCTGCTACAGATGAAGCCCCCACGCCGATACCTCCGATGAATCTGAAAAATGAAAAACTATATGGATCCCAGGCAAGAGCGGAGCCAACTGCTGAAAGTGAAAAGAGAACTCCTATCCAGATTAAAGTGTTTTTCCGACCTATCTTTTGAGATGGGATTCCTCCCAGGAGTGCACCAAGCACAGTACCCCAAAGAGCCATCGACATGATGAATGTTCCATGAAATAACGGACTTGTATTCCAGAGCTCTTTAATGGGTTCATTCGCTCCTGAAATTACTACAGTATCGAATCCAAATAAAAAACCTGCTACAGCTACCGTGATGGCCCAATAGGTCTGCTTATTCATATTCTATTTTTATTTTGATTGATAATCTGTGCCCCATACTTCCCCATACTTCCGCTTACTTTATCGCGTCATTACCGCGCACCTTTGTACTGATCCTAATGGCATCTTGAACATCATAGATGAATATTTTACCATCACCTACAACACCATCGGATGCGTGCTCTAATATCACATCGACACATTTATCAAGATTCTCATCGCTGATGATACACATAATCATGACTCGAGTCTGAAGTACCATCGTTCTTTCTGTACCTCTATACTTCTCAGAGTAGCTCTTCTGGAGACCAGATCCTTTTACTGGGATAACTGTAAAGCAAGGTATATCAGCTTCTTTGAGACCTGCTTGAATGGCACTTACTTTAGACGGTTTTATGATTGCTTCTACTTTCTTCATTTCTTGTTAATTGTATGGTTTATTCAAATGTAGAATATGCTTCGACTCCATAGGCCACGGCATCTTGCCCAGCCAGTTCTTCCTCACGTGATACTCGAACGCCCATTGTCATTTTCAATATAGTGAAAAGGGCGTAGGTCGAGACGAATGAAAACACTGCAATAGTAAATACTCCTATCGCCTGAACCCCAAGTTGGGATGCACTCCCGGTGGTGAAAAGACCACTTTCAGTTGCAAATAGCCCAACTGCCAGTGTTCCCCAAAGTCCATTAATGCCATGCACAGCTATAGCTCCAACCGGATCATCAATCTTGATTTTATCAAAAAATACAACGGCTACATCTACAAAGATGCCGGCACATAATCCAATGATGATGGCACTGTTTGGTCCTACTACATTGCAACCTGCGGTGATGGCTACTAGTCCCGCTAAGACACCATTGATGACCATCGTGATATCTACGAGGCCGTACTTAAGTTTGGTGTATGACATAGTAGCTACTCCTCCAGCTGCCGAAGCCAAAAAGGTATTAGTAGCTACAGTTCCTATGAGTTCCCAGTTGCCTACTGCACCTAGTGTAGAGCCAGGATTGAACCCGAACCAACCAAACCATAATATAAAAGCTCCAACGGCAGCCATAGGTAGATTGTGTCCTGGTATAGGTGTGATCTGTCCGTCTTTGCCATATTTGCCTAAGCGAGGTCCTAATACTAATGCAGCTGCAAGTGCAGCGAAACCTCCCATGGCATGTACAGCTGCAGATCCAGCAAAGTCATTGAATCCCATGCCCGCTAACCATCCATTTGGGTTCCAAACCCAGTTAGCAGCGAGCGGGTAGAGTATAGCGCAAAAGACGATGGTATATATGATGTATGAGATGACTCTCATCCTTTCTGCGACAGCTCCTGAGACAATTGAGATCGCTGCTATAGCAAATCCTAATTGTATAAACCAGAAGAGTTTATTACTCACAGAGATCCCAAGTCCGAGATCTTCCTCTATGATACCAAAGCCTATGGCGAACCATCCATTAGATGCTCCATATGCGATACCAAAACCAATTACGTAGAATGCAAGCCCGCCAAACATGATGTCTATAAAGACTTTTGCGATAATGCTCATGGCATTCTTACCTCGTATGAATCCGGCTTCAAGTAAGGCAAATCCGCCTTCCATCAGAAAAATGAGAGCGGCACATAGGGCCACCCAGACTGTGTCAATTGCTTTAATGTTCTCACCCTGCTGGGCGATAACTTGTGTTAGTTCTTCCATGATGATTTTCGATTACGACTTATCATCTAAGTTAACATGCCTTCTCAGTTTGGGGTAGAAAGCTTGGCAAATGTTATTAACATGAGTGGAAAAGAAAGATCTTACTTTCTTGCTCTATTGACCTTTAAGTCGAAAACATCATCTCTTTGGTAATGACCCGATACCGATAAGTTCATACGTTCACCTATCCCTTTTTTAAGATCCAAGTCTGCATAAATAATACTTCGTTCTCCGTAAAGCGGAGCTTTGATAATGGAGCCATCAGGCCCATAGATAGCAGAACCTCCTTGAAGCACTAAAGCATTATCAGAAAGCTCTATCGCATCGCTAATCTTAAGACCAACTGGTAGTTCGTCCCTATGCATCACTTGACCCACTGCGATCACAAAGCATCTGCCTTCATGGGCATAATGCCTACTCGCTAACTGATGTAGCTCTTTAGCATAAGGCCAAAGTGCGATGTGAAGTTCTTCACCTTCATCATGCATAGCTTGTCTCGTTAGTGGCATCCAATGTTCCCAGCAAATTAGAGAGCCCAATCGACCAAAGTCAGTATCTATGACATTTAGTCCAGCTCCATCACCCAGCCCATGTACTAATTTCTCAGTGAAGGTAGGCATGAGCTTCCTATGGTGATTGACGATTGTACCATCTTTATCAAATGTGTAGATAGTGTTATAGATGGTTCCGTTTCCCTTTCCTTTTGAGATGGGCTCGTTGGCGCCCATGACGACATAAAGCCCAGCATCTTTGATTACCTTTTGGAGGATAATCATGATCTCCGAGTCTCGCGAAAGACCTTGTTCAAATGTTGATTGCCATACTTGCTTTATAGGATCGTGATCCCACAGATTGACATCAGAACAGATATCTAACCAGACTGGATATCCAGAGAACCAGCTTTCGCCAAATACTACTAAGTCAGCATTATCTTGACTTGCCTTTTGTATGAGATCAATTGTTTTGTCTAAAGTGGCTCTGGCATCGAGATATACAGGCCCATCTTGTATAATTGCTACACGCATTAAGCCAAGATATAACTTGATCGTAAATTAAGCAGCTAATATTTAAGAATATAAGAAATGCGGTTATTCA
>CALHUZ010000626.1 GCA_938039305.1 uncultured Saprospiraceae bacterium | reverse complement strand
CCACCTGCGATCTCTTTGATTGCTTTGTTAGCGGCACTTATGATACCAGTATGGAATACTTCAAATTGATCCCAAGTTATAGCGGTCTCAAAGGTTTCCATGATGCAGCCCATTCTTATAAAATGATCCCTTAAGTAAGGGGCTCTTAAGAATGAAGCTTTCCAATTATCTGCTGCTTTGTCTCGTTTGTTTGCTTTCGGAGCTGTGTTGCTCGGACTTACATCGATTTTCCAAATACCATTATGATTTTTACAAATAGAAAGCCCTTTGGTCATTAAGTCTTGGACATCATGATTAGCAGATTCAAATCCTAAAATGATAACGGTTGATTGCCCATCACCAAGTCCATTGGACATGGCTTCCATCGGATCGACAAGTCTGGCATTAGTAGGATGAAGTCCTGATTGTGATATCTCACGACAGCAGTTAATTGCATCTTGCCAATTTGAAAATGAAATAGACTTCGATGCCTTAAAGCGAGGTATGTGTTGCAATCTCATCCACGCTTCTGTCACTATACCAAATATACCTTCAGAGCCAGAGACTAATCTCTCTTCACTTGGTCCAGCACCTGAACCTGGTAATCTTCTTGACTGCATTATACCATTTGGCGTGACCATCCTAACTGACTGTACAAACTCATCTATATGTGTATATAGTGAAGCATAGTGTCCTCCTGATCTTGTTACTATCCATCCACCTAAAGTGGAAAACTCGAAGCTTTGTGGAAAGTGACGAAGGGTAAGGCCATGTGGTTTTAAAGCTTGCTCTAAGACAGGGCCGAATATGCCACCTTGTATTCTTGCTGTTCTGCTTTCCTGGTTTATTTCTAAGACTTGATCAAAGTGCTTCATGTCTACTGTGATGACTCCATTATAAGATTCATCTGTTGTAGGTTCTATTCCTCCTGAGACTGATGATCCTCCACCATATGGGACGATGCTGACGTTATTTTGTTCCGCAAATTGGTAAAGACTCAGAATATGTCCCTCAGTCTTTGGGTAAGCTATATAGTCTGGAGGGTTATCGAATATACCATGTGATCCACGCCATATATCTCGAAATGACTTTCCATATGAATGAGCGGCACGATCCTGATCGTCACTCGTACATAAATCCTGTAATTCATCAGGAAGCTCAAACCGAGGTTTTCTGATTTCGATATTTTCTATGAGAGGCTCATCGATCGAACTAAATTGCTTAATCCCCAAGGCCGCTTTAAGAAGTTCTTTGTACTGCTCTATGGCACTCTTGTCAAGTTCATAGTCTTTATAACCCCATCCCCAAAAACTTCTATCTCTGCTCATTAAGTGAGCTCATCGCCGTCTATCTCCTCTGCAGCATCTACTATCTTATCTTTTGCATCGGCAGCTAAGTCACTCGCTCCTTCTACTACAGAACCCGCAGCGTCTTTTGCAGAAGCAATTGCATCACCAGCTGTATTAACGACACTTGATGCGGCATCACTTGCCTTCTCTTTAGCTGCAGCAGCAAGATCACCTGCTCCTTCAACGACTGATTCAGCTTTATCTCTAATAGATGTCATGGCATCTCCAGTACCAGCTATCGCCCCAGCAGCAAGATCAGTTGCTTTATCTTTAGCATTAGCTGCAAGGTCACCTGCACCTTCAACTACTGACCCAGCTAAATCTTGAGCATTCGCAGCTACATCTCCTGCTTTATCCATTAAGGTTCCACCGATAGCAGCAGCTCCTGCTACGATACCTCCCATTTTCCCAAACATGCCTTTTGCACCTTCTTTTACATTGTTTGCAGTATCGCCTGCTACATCTTTGGCATCTCCCATCGCATCAGCTGCTTTGTCCATCATGTCACCCATCTCTGATACCATCTTATCGTTCTGAGTATCAGAAACTATTATAGCGTCGTCTACAAGTTCATTGCCATCACCATCGCGATCTACAAATCCTCCAGCCTTAGCTATTTTCTTTTCTACTTCATGCGTCTTCTCGTCAATCGTGATCATGCCTTCTTGTGCACCTGCATAATCTCCATTTCCAAATTTTTCTGCTTTTGCAAAGAAGTCATCAGTGCCATCTAACAAAGAATCTCCTTTACTGTCCTTTATTGTTTCGTGAAAAGGCTTCGGTGGTGGAGCCGCTGCTTCTGCTGCCTCTTCAGCTTTTGCTTTGGCGACAGTATCATCTATCTTTTCATTTATGTCTTCGTAGATATCTTTTGATTTCTCCATGAGGTTATCTTTTGCCTCTATAATCTTTCCTCCTAATCCTTCAGTGAAGTCTTTCGCCTTCTCAAGGTTTTCATGATTTTCACCGAGGATCTTACTACCCAGTGCTTCGACCGCTTCACCACCTTTATTGATCAAGTCCTCACCGGTACTTAATACTCTTTCACCTATACGTTCAGTGGTCGCAGCGGCCTTCTTTAGCGTCTCGCTTTTGTTGACCATATTGATTGTGCCTTCTGCAGAATGTAGAATAGCATCTCTAAGGCCTTCTGTTTTATTGGCTAAAGTACCCCCTAAATCTCCTGCCTTATCCATTAAGTCTTCGCCTAAAGAAGCGGCTGTTGAACTTGCTGTACTCGCTAAATCTCCAGCTAAATCACCTGCTTTGTCCATCATGTCTCCTCCAGCATCTTTGGCCATGTCAAAGCCTTTGCCTGCTGCTGATTTTCCAACTGACTTAGTTACGAAGAAGAGTTTTTTGATTTCACTGAATATTCCCATTGTCAAATTTATTTGTGTCTTATAAAAAGGCGTCTGTAAGATGTAAAGACGCTCCATACAATTATACACAAAATGAAGCATATTTAGTTCCATAACATTAGTCTGAATCCAGTTATATCGATGAAATTAAAATGCTTAGCATAGATTAGTACTTTTAGATTCAGATATGAAGCGACTATGTTAACTCAGATACAGACCCAGATACACGAAACGATTAAGCAAATAGTCCATCTTGATCGGGTGAAAAATCAACTCGGAGTCACTAAGCAGGAGCTTAAAGTGGCGAAGAAAGATTATAAAGTGATTGATCTTAGACTTGGGAAAGAGCTCAAGGACATCGAACGTTTAGAAGGTTTATCTACTAAGGCGATCTTCTATAAGATCCTCGGTAGCAAGGAAAAGCAACTTGAAAAGGAAAGACAAGAGTATCTCGAGATGTCTCTCAAGGAGGAAGACTTGAAGAATACGATCCATCTTTTGGAATATGAAGAGAACTTGCTCGAAGCAAAGATGACTTCACGAAAAGACTTGGAACGAAAGCTTGAAAAACTAAAGTCCAAGCGTGAAGTAGAAATTGTGAAAACGAATCCAACTTTAAGAAAAGAACTCCTTGTGATAAGCAATAAAGTGGAAGATACATACAGCTTTAAGAGTGAAGTAGAAGAAGCGCTCGAAGTTGGTAATGTATGTCATAACCTCATGCAGCGGGTCGTTAGCTTGATGTCTAAAGTAACCAACTGGGGGCAATGGCCTGTGCAACAATCTAATCCTCATGTTAGACGTAGGATGAGAAAGGATGCCATCGACAGAGCGCGAAATCTTACTTATCAAGTCAAGCATCACCTGACTCTTTTTCAAAAAGAATTAGAAGATGTAGGAAAGCAGATCACTTTCAATACCGATACCGCAGAACTTACCCAGTTTTCAGATTTTTTCTTTGGAAACTTAATAACAGACTGGATACAGCACCAACAATTGACACGAGCTACTGAATCTGCTAATATGCTTTATAGACATCTCAACTCTTGTGTATTAGAGCTGATGAATATGAAAGAGGCAACAGAAAAAACATTGCTTGATCTTAATAATAAGAAAGATGAAATTCTAACTTCTTAGTGTGCCAGTGGCTGGCCTTTATGAACAATCTCTATAGCCCTTTTCTGTAAAGTTTGGTTAAACCAGACGCGCTCATAATTATAATTTTTTGGATTCTATAATTGCAGAAAGTTCGTCTCTATAATTCTTTCCAATTGGGATCATCTTGGTTTGTCCCTTCTCCGTAAGTTCAACCATATTACCTTCTATCGCTTGCAACTTGTTAAGGTTGAGTATGTACGATCGATGGATTCTTTGAAATATATCGCTTGGTAATTTCACTACTAAACTCTTCATCGTCTGAAGCGTGATGACGCGACCAGTCTCGGTTCTGATGATCACATAATCCTTTAGGCCTTCTATATAGAGGATATCTTTATAATAAACCTTCATCATCTTCTTGTCACTTTTTACAAAGAAGAAGTCCTGTCCAGCTTCTGCGGATACACTTGAAGTATTTTGTGATTTGAATTTGTCAATAGCTTTATTACTTGCTTTTAAGAACCTCTCGAAACTTATAGGCTTGAGCAGATAGTCAAGTGCTTCAAGATTAAATCCTTCAACAGCATACTCTGCATATGCTGTCGTGAATATCGCCATTGGAGGATTAGAAAGTGATCTTAGAAATTCTACACCTGTAAGTTGGGGCATCTGAATATCTAAAAACATCAAGTCTACTTCATGATCTCTGAGTGCTTGATTAGCCTCCATGGCATTACTGCACTTAGCTACAAGGTTGAGGTCAGGTATATTACTTATGTGTGCTTCAAGGATTTCAAGAGCAAGTGGTTCGTCGTCTACGATGATGGTATTTATCATTGATTATGTTTTGATTTTGTTAGCGATTTCAAGATATAGCGTGACTTGAAACTCTTTTTCGTTTTTCTTTACTTCTAATTTATGTTTTTGAGGGTATAGAATGTTTAATCTTCGACGAACGTTAGTTAATCCTATACCACCTATCTTCTTGCCTTCGGACTTGGCTATAACGTCTTGGTCGGGCAGACTGTTGATTACTTTAAGGGTTAATGACTTCTGCTGGATATCGAGATCGATATTGACATATCCAGATTTTAATTGATGATCTATGCCATGCTTGAAGCTATTCTCTAAAAATGGAATAAAGAGAAGAGGTGCGATCTTGTGTCCAGCTGGCTCTCCAGTGATATTCATTTCCATTTTGAAGTTCTCACCATGACGGAGCTTTTCTAAATCCAGATAGTTTTCGATGTATTGTATCTCTTGTTGTAAAGAGAGCATTCGTTCGTTACTTTCATATAGCATATATCTCATCATTTCTGAGAGCTTGAGCACAATCTCAGGGGCTATATCGGATTTTTTTAGCGTCAATGCGTAGAGGCTGTTCAGTGTATTAAAGAAGAAGTGTGGGTTGATCTGCGTCTTAAGGTATTTCAACTCTGAAGTGAGATTCTGTCGTTGTAAGTCCATCCGTTCGCGTTGGTGTTCCATCCAATCATTGATGATTTTATAAATCGATGAGGAAAAACCAACAAAGAAGGTACTCAAGAAGACAGCGCTGTTCCGACTGAAGGTGAACTCAGTAGCGAGTGTCTGTCCCGCTTCCGCAAATAAAAGATAGTGCAGAGCCACCTCTATCGGAGTGGCTATAGCTACAAGGGATATCAACAATAAGAGATATGTGAAGAGCTTATTAAGCTTTAAGAAATGCGGAAATAGATAGTAAAGGTTGATGTAGACTATAATGATATAGAAGAGAACCCTGATGGACTGTCTGAACATAGTAGCTCCAAGACTGACATTCTGATCTCGGTTGATCACCATGAAGAGAAAGAAGATCACCCAAAAGAAGATATGATACAAAAGGCCCTTTTGTACATGGCGTTCTATTAATTCATAGAACTTGTGGTCGTTATCCAGTGTGATGAACATATCGCTAAACTAATGTCTAAAGATCAAGAGAAGTTATATTTCAGATAAATCTTATCAGACATTCGATGAATAACAAGTTTGTGTTTTTCTTTCAGATATCGATAAACAAGTTAGACCATCGTATGTTTGTATGGCAAATAAGTAGTTATCAGTAGTTATGGGATATCAGAAGAAGGAAATCTACTCTGGAGCGGTTACAGAGTCAATGAAGGGGAATTTTGAAAAAATTCTTGAGTTAGTTAATGAAGATCCGAAGCGTGAAGGTCTTCTTAAAACACCAGAGCGGGCATCTAAAGCCATGCAATTCTTAACGCATGGGTATGACTTGAGTCCAGAAGATATACTGAAAGGGGCTCTTTTTAAGGAGGACTATAGTGAGATGGTGATTGTGAAGGACATCGAGGTTTATTCTTTATGTGAGCATCATATACTTCCGTTTTTTGGGAAAGCACACATCGCATATATACCTGACGGTCAGGTAGTTGGACTTAGTAAGATCCCAAGAGTAGTCGATGCATTTGCCAGAAGGCTACAAGTTCAAGAGAGATTAACTGATCAGATACTCAACTGTATCCAAGACACTCTTCAGCCATTAGGTGTAGCAGTTGTCATAGAAGCAGCTCACATGTGTATGATGATGAGAGGTGTACAGAAGCAAAATTCTATGACCACGACTTCAGCCTTTACAGGTGAATTCAAAAATGTGGAGACCAGATCAGAGTTTATGAACCTCATCAATATGAGATCAAGATAGAATATGTCAACAGCACTTTTATTTCCTGGGCAAGCTGCTCAATTTGTGGGAATGGGATCGAAAATTACTTCGAGTGATCCCAAAGCACAAGAACTTATGACTCAGGCGGATGAGATACTCGGTTATGCTCTGAGTGAGATTATGTACCAAGGGCCAGTCGAGAAACTGACTGAGACGATCTATACACAACCAGCTGTATATGTCCACTCTATGTTAGTATATCAGAAGATGGCGTCATTAAAGGCGCCTATTGCTCTTGCAGGGCATTCATTAGGTGAGATATCAGCTTGTGTGGCGGCAGAAGTCATGAGTTTCGAAGATGGACTTCGATTGGTTCAAAAAAGAGCAGAAGCGATGCAAAAAGCTTGTGAGCTAAATCCAAGTACTATGGCAGCTGTCTTAGGTATGGATGATGAGATTGTAGAGTCTATTTGCGAAAGCATAGAAGGCGTTGTTCCTGCTAACTATAACTGTCCAGGTCAACTAGTGATCTCCGGAACTAAAGAAGGAATAGCGGCGGCCATAGAAGTTTGCAAAGAAAAAGGAGCAAAAAGAGCTTTAGAAATCTCGGTTGGAGGAGCTTTTCATAGTCCACTGATGGAACCTGCGATGGTTGCATTTAAGAAAGCGATATCAGCGATAGATATGAAGGACGCCAAGATACCTGTGTATCAGAATGTTGATGCACAGCCGCACACGGCTGCTGAAGAAATCAGGGCTAATCTGATCGATCAAGTGATCAGTCCTGTAAGATGGACGAGCACTATGAATAAAATGATAGCTGATGGCATCAGTGAATTTGTTGAAGTCGGAGGGAAAGGAAGGATTTTATTGGGTATGCTCAGAAAGATATCAAGAGAAGTAGAATCGGTTGTATGGCAAGAAGAGTAAATCCGAATGCAGTAAAAAAAGGATCAGTTTTACTTGCTGAGCCATTCATGATGGACCCTCACTTCAAGAGAGCTGTGATACTGTTAACTGAACACTCCTCAACAGAGGGTTCGGTAGGATTTATACTTAACAAACCGATTAAGGTTAAAATCAATGAATTGGTCGGTGACTTTCCAGAGATTGATGCACCTGTATATTTCGGTGGACCTGTAGCGAAAGAGACACTTCACTACATCCATGATGTAGGTGAGATCTTAGATGGAAGTGTGAAAATTTCACAGGGCATCTATTGGGGAGGTGATTTTGAAAAGCTCAAATTTTTGATTAACTCTAAGTTGGTTCAACCACATAATATCAAGTTTTTCCTTGGTTACAGCGGTTGGTCGGCTGATCAACTAATGGATGAGATGACTTATGGTTCATGGGTACTTGCCCATATGGATGTCAACTATGCATTTAAAACGAAGCACTATCAGATGTGGAGCCAGGTCATGAAGCATAAAGGAGGCAACTATACTGTCATTGGCGAGATGCCAGAAACATCATTCTTGAACTAAATCCTTTAAGAATAGCTGAGAAAACATTGAGATTTGCCAATTTGCTTTGGATCAGGGCTTATAGCGACAATAAGATGAAAGCATGTTGGATTTTGCTACTGAGAATGATATCTCTTTTGGTGAATTTCACATGGCTAATATTTTTATATGAATTTCACATTCTTTTGTAGCTACTTTCATCAAGTATTGTATATTTGTCGGACATATACGACCCAACCGTATTAAAGATTTACTTTAGGATAACGTCCTAAATTATGACTTAGACTAAATTCGGATAAATTTTATCCTTAAGAATGGCCCTCCTTACAAAGGGCTTTTCTTATGCCCAGTACTCTCGGTTAAGCATCAAGAAAGTAGTTATTAGGCTTGATTTTACCACAAACAGGATTCACTCGAATCATGTAGTATACATGAACGACTCAAGCAAAAAGGAAAAGCTTCTATTTTTATCAGTCTTGTTTATGGAAGGAATAGCCATAGAGATCAAAGGACAGTCGGCCTTTAGCGGATCTATTGAAATCTATGAGATCTCCAGAGTCGTGAGCGTATTCTTCTATTTTTCCCATGAAGGTATTGTAATGCCAGTGTTCTAATATGATATGGCGATCTGGGCGACAAGTGATACGCAATTGGCCATTCACGAGCCCAATGTTTAAACTGCCTAGATAGTCATTGGTATAAGTGCCTATCATATCTAAGAAGGGCATATCCGAAGGCTTGTTGGCTATTCTTGCCTTTACTGTGTTTTCTCTCCTTTTTTTGGAAGCTTGATCTATGTCACTATAGATCTTAAACAAGTCGGTACTCCAGTCTCTACTGTCCAACCCCATGATTTTGTCAAAGACTTGATACATGATAGCATGTCTCACTTCTGCATGATCCAGATTAACCATCACATAGACGCCAAGGTTATGCTCAGGCATCAGTCCAATGATGGCTCCTGATCCGTTCAAACTACCCGTGTGAAACTGAACAAACTCTCCTTCATAGTCGTGCAAGAACCAACCCATGCTATAAGCAGTGAAGTTAGGCTTGGTGAGGACTTTGGTGGGATAAAAGCTTGACTTGGGAACGATGATTTTAGGTTGTGTGATAAAGGTGAAATTCTGCTCACTGATCAATCTTTGACCATCGACTACAGCACTATCCAGAACAAACTTCATCCACTTCTGGATGTCTTTTGGGCAAGACCACGCAGATCCCGCAGCACCGATGCTATCAGCGTTAGAATCAATGATTTTTATGATGCCGGCGTCTGTAGGGTAATGAGGCGTCGATCTATTAGCGAATGTTTCGGCGCAAGACTTCAAGGCACAAGATCTAGTCATGCCCAGTGGATCGAAGATTCTTGTTTGTACAAATTGGTCCCAGTCTTGACCACTCGCTTCTTCTATGATGAGGCCTGCTGTGGCATACATGATATTTTGATATGTGTATCCTCCTCTTAGGCTATAGCTTAGTGGTCTATTAGCTATTCTTTTTACGACTTCCTCAGTGCTGTAATCCCAAAGCACCCAAAGCAAATCAGTATTGCCGAGACCACTATTATGTGTGAAGAGATCTTGTACCGTCAGTTCGCGTGTCACAAAAGGATCGCTCAGTTTGAACCAAGGAAGATGATCGATCACTAAGTCATCCCACGCTACTTTATCTTCATCGACTAACATAGCCATAGCGGCTGCTGTCATTGCCTTTGTAGTAGAACCGAGCATGAATAGTGTCTCTTCATCAACCGGTTCGGATTTATCCATCGCACGGAGCCCATATCCTTTAGATAGTAGTGTCTTGCCGTCTTTCACTATGGTAACTGAAAGGCCAGGCACTTGCCACTGTAATCGTGCTTTTTCAAAATATTGATCTAATTCTTCAACTTCCTTTTTGTATGATTGGGCATTCAAGTTTTGAAATAAGAGACAATATCCCAGTATGAGAATTGATAAGCAGGTTGAACGAATGAACTGATAGTTCAGCATGATAAGAAGGTTGTGTGTCTAAAACTATATGAGTAAAGATATGTCTTGAGCGCAGATATTTTGTATTCTTAGACATTAGAAACGCAATTACAATCTTATGAGAAGTACACTTAGCTTTTTAGCACTGCTGATTTTCGGTTTTGTATTTGATGCCGCTGGTCAAGATCCCACTCGGTTTGCAGAAGAGGTGGCTGGCTTAGTTGCCAAAGATGATGTGCAGCGTGAAACCGACTTGATACTATTCACCGGAAGTTCAAGTGTTAGGTTTTGGAGCACATTAGCCTCTGATTTTGATGGATCGAATATTCTCAATAGAGGCTTTGGTGGTTCTACATTTCCAGATCTTTTGCATTATCAAGATGAGCTGATATTTAAGTATAATCCATCTAAGATTTTTATCTATGAAGGCGATAATGACATCTTTATGAACCAAGAGCCGGAACAGATATTAGCTAATGCTAAACTTCTTGCTTCTAATATACACAAGAGATTGCCAGATGCTAAGATTTATTTTATCGCAGCTAAGCCAAGTGTAGCACGCTGGGAGCTTAGAGAGGAGTACAAACACTTCAACTATATACTTTCTTCATGGACGTCATTTGAAGAAAAGATCTCTTTCGTCGATGTATGGACACCAATGTGCGATGAAAATGGAGCAGTTTTTAAAGATCTTTTTATAGCTGACAATCTTCATATGAACGCCAAAGGCTATAAAATATGGGCGGAAGTTATGGCTCCTTATGTCAAGGAATAATCTCCGTTATTGAAACTTTTAAATCAAATTTTTAAAATGAGATTAAAATTAAAGTGAAAAAAAAGACGGCCTTAGATTAGGTTTATACATAATATGTTCTAATTTCCTGCCATTATTAATGATGTCAGTGCTTTAACTATTGGCATCATCATGTTGAGCATCAACTTAAATGCGAAACGTATTACGAATATCCAATGAGCAAGCCAAGGTTAGTAACAGATTATAAAAAATTAGATGAAGCAATACAAGAGCAAATCAAGCTCAACTATCCGAATGGATTTGATAAGGCCCTAATTATATTTAAAAACCACAAGAAAAAATTTGTTAGTGCGCTTCCCTTTGAAGCAGTGGATAGACACTATCTAGTAAGGATGAGCAAAGAGCTTGCCCTCAAAATTGTGAAAAATGATGATGACTATGATGATATGGGGCACCTAAAGCCAGATATCAAAAGTGCCTATCATGACAAATATGATGGGCTGGTAGTCGCTGAACCTATAGTGTATAATCAACCTAAACCTGTGGTTGAGAAGCCAGTAGAAAAGAAGCCAGTTGCAAAGAAAAAAACTACGAAGAAGAAGACTTCTAAGAAGGCAACGGCTACCAAAAAATGATCGGCGTCATAACTTCTCTTGATTAATGAATTTGTTGTGAGTAGGTCAATCCGCTTAACTCTTAATCTTTCCTCTTGCTCCAAGATCTATAGCTCTTAAGTTTTGAATCTTAGCATCTAAGATTTCAAATTTTAAAAGCGTTCTGAATTTATGAAAACCTTTATAACCGCATGCACCAGGATTCATGTGCAGCAGATCATGCTCGTTGTCTCGCATGACTTTTAAAATATGAGAATGCCCACAGATGTATAGATCTGGCTTTTCTTCCTTGATAACTTTTAAAGGATTCTTATAGTAGCGTCCTGGATAGCCGCCTATGTGCGTCATGAAGACTTTTACACCATTGGTGGTCCATATCAAGTCCTTTTTGTACTCAACTCTTAGGTCACCACTGTCGATGTTGCCCCAGACCATTCGAACAGGAGGGCCGATGCCTTCGATAGCATCAGCCGTCTCCATGTCTCCTATATCTCCGCCGTGCCATATCTCATCACAATCCTTTAAGTGTTTGATTACATCATCTGCGAGGTCGCTATGTGTATCTGAGATAAGGCCTATTGTCACTATCTAAATTCTAATTATACTAATTCAATTGGTGCAACAAACTTAAGAGTTCACTTGCTTCACAGTGTTTCTACCCAATTGGGACATATGAACTTCGTCTGGTCCATCTGCTAATCTGACCGTTCTTGCATAAATGTAGTAACCAGCAAGTGGTGTATCGCCACTCACTCCCATACCACCATGCGCTTGCATCGCTCTATCAGTGACCTTACAAGCCATCATAGGGGCTACGATTTTAATCATGGCGATCAGGTCTTTAGCACCTGCCGAACCAAACTTATCAATCTTATCAGCTGCAGAAAGAGTCAAGAGCCTTGCTTGCTCTATCTCACATCTCGACTTTGCAATGTCTTGTCTGATGCTGGTAAAGTCCTTAATATATCTTCCAAAAGCTTCTCTTTCATTCACGCGCTTGCACATGAGCTCTAACGCTCTTTCAGCACAACCGATCAGACGCATACAGTGATGTATCCTTCCAGGTCCTAATCTTCCTTGTGCTATCTCAAATCCACGTCCTTCACCTAACAGTAAGTTGCCTACAGGAACACGGACGTTTTTCAAATCTATCTCACAGTGTCCATATGGAGAATCCACATGTCCAAATACAGAAAGCGGTCTCATCACATTGACACCTGGTGTGTCAGCTGGGACAATGATCATACTCTGCTGTACATGTCTTGGTGCTGAGGGATCAGTCTTGCCCATGACGATGTATACGTTACATCTTGGATGCATCGCACCAGATGACCACCACTTGCGACCATTGATCACATATTCATCTCCATCACGGACGATAGACGTTTCGATATTAGTTGCATCAGAAGAAGCTACACGAGGCTCTGTCATCAAGAATGCAGATCTAATCTCTCCATTCATCAATGGCTTCATCCACTTCTCCTTATGCTCTTCGGTGCCGTACTTAGCAAAGACTTCCATGTTGCCCGTATCAGGTGCAGCACAATTGAAGACCTCAGAACACCAAGGTAATTTACCCATCTCTTGAGCAAGCGGTGCGTATTCTAAGTTAGTAAGGCCCGGACTTAGGTCGCCATATGCTGTTGGAAGAAATAGATTCCATAATCCAGCATCCCTAGCGAGTTGCTTCCACTCTTCCATCTTTGGATGTTCTTTCCAGAGATTTTCATGTTGCTCATGATAGTGTTGCACTTCTTTCTCTATAGGGTAGAGGTGCTTATCCATGAAGTCTTTAACTCTTTTTTGAAGGTCTTTTGCTTTGTCCGTAAATTCGAAATCCATCTATCTATCTTTTTTATTTTTCGTGTGTAAGTCAATTGTCTAATTAGAAAGTAACGATGTGTCCATCTTTTGCATCGATGTCTCCATCTGTCATTTTCTGATGAAGAGCTGTTAGTGCTTCGCCACCTTTATGATTCTTAACCTGCACCCACTTCTGAGCATCGGCTATAAAGGTGTTATATTTTTTCGACAGTCGGAGTCCAAACTCTTGAGGCCCCAACTCTTTGATTCTTTGAGCTGCGTATGTAGGCGCAAAAAAGAATGATCCTTTGACTGGTAGTTTCTCTTGTCCTTCGCGCTCTTCCCAGTGTACCATGCCTACGAGGCATACGTAATTGATGGTATCGCCAAGGTGATTCTGAAGCTTTAATTGTAAGTCATGGTTTCCAGAGAAGTCGACATAAGAAGAAGGTATCTTCTTGACTGTCTCTACATCTTCATAGGCATATACTTCATCATAATATCCAGAAGCCTTCACCATGTCCACATTGCGAGAAGAAGTTAATCCTATGATTTTCACTCCGGCACCTTGTAGACAATTAGCAAGCCCAAGTGC
>CALHUZ010000625.1 GCA_938039305.1 uncultured Saprospiraceae bacterium | reverse complement strand
TCGATTAGATCGTGTGCATGTGATATATTGAGAGCCATCTATATTAATCTTTACCGCAAAGGTAAAAATATACCTAGCAGCGATGAGTATGAACATTAAGAATAAATCATGAAAAATTGCTTCCTCTTTCTATCAGTCTTCTTCTTATTGACCGCTTGTGGTGACAAAACACCTACGGCTCCTGAACTTATCATCCACAATGCCACTGTGTATACTGTGGACAAGGAGAGAACTACATACGAAGCCATATCGGTGACGAATGGCGTCATCACTGAACTGGGTGAAAACCAAGTGATACTGGACCAAAAAGGAGAAAATACTGAAATCATCGATGCACAAGGAGCGTTCGTTATACCTGGATTAATAGAAGGCCATGGTCACTTCAGTGGTCTTGGACAAAGTCTAATGAACCTCAATTTTTTAAAAAGTAAATCTTGGGATGAGATCGTAGCTATGGTCGCTGAGCGAGTAAAGCACACAGAAAAAGGAGAATGGATCATTGGTCGAGGATGGCATCAGGAGAAGTGGAGTGAGACGCCTCATGACCATATACATGGATATCCGAGACACTTCGATTTAAGTGAGATCGCTCCTGACAATCCAGTGATGTTAACTCATGCAAGTGGACATGGCTTGATCGCAAATCAATTAGCAATGGATGTGGCAGGAATCACTGTGGAGACAGGAGATCCAGTAGGTGGCGAGATTGTAAGGGACGGTCAAGGAAATGCGATTGGTGTATTTGAAGAAAGAGCCCAGGAGATCATCCGTAATGCTTATAACTACTACTTAAAAGATCAAAGCAGCGAACAAAAAACTAAAGAGTGGTATGATGGCATCGCTTTGGCGCAAAAAGAATGTCTTGAAAATGGCATCACGAGTTTTCAAGATGCAGGAGCAAGATTTCACGAGATAGAGAAGTATAAAAATATGGCTAAAGAGGGCAAAATGGACATTAGACTATGGTCTATGCTCCGACACTCCTCTAAAGATATGAAGGGCAAGCTTGCTGATGTCAGAATGATCGACGTCGGTGATGGCCACTTTACTTGCCGAGCCATTAAGTCTGAAGTAGATGGAGCACTCGGTTCATTTGGTGCGTGGTTACTTGAATCTTACGATGACAAAGAAAACTTTGTTGGTCAAAACACTACAGAGATCAGTGAAGTAGAAGCGATAGCCGACTTAGCACTTGGTGCTGACATGCAGCTCTGTGTGCATGCCATAGGTGATCGTGCTAATCGTGAAGTACTTGACATATTTGAAAGAAGATATAAAGCCTCTGAAGATACAGATATGAGATGGCGCATCGAGCATAGTCAGCACCTTCATCCAGATGACATACCAAGATTTGGAGAGTTAGGTGTGATCGCATCTATGCAAGGAATACACTGTACCTCAGATGCTCCTTTCGTTGAGAAGCGATTGGGCAGAAAGAGATCTCAAGAAGGTGCATATCCTTGGAGAGCGATTGTTGATAATGGTGGCGTTGTCACAAATGGAACAGACGCTCCAGTCGAAGATGTTAGTGCCATTGAATCATACTATGCTACTGTCACGAGAAAACGTATTGACAATGGATTTGAATTCTTTCCAGAGAATAGCCTAACTCGAGACGAGGCACTTTACAGTTATACTGGAGCCAATGCTTTCGCTGCGTTCGAAGAAGACAAGAAGGGTTCTCTGGAAATAGGTAAATACGGTGATATCACTGTTCTATCTCAAAACTGGATCACTTGTACAGACGAAGAGATTTTAGATACGGAGATACTTTATACAATCGTAGGAGGCGAGATCAAATATCAAAAAGGTGCAGAAGAATAGTCTATTCGCACATAGCATTTGGGTGAGCGATTATACTTGTGGGATTGATCTTTCTTTAATAAGTGCTATCTATTAGGATTAGCGGAGTAATTCACATCACCGATTTTATAACCGATCACATTTACTTCTATAACACCTTCTGCATTAGCAGAGCCCATGTCCATGTTTAATACTTTCGGTTCAAAATCCCAAGAAGGTTTGTTCGGAAAACGATCTTGTCGACCGATGATCAGATTGCGTATCTGAACAAGATCTACACTTGATATAGCTCCATCTCCACTGACATCGCCAGATAGAATAGAGAACTGATCATCCAATAGACTGCGGCCTACTATGTGATTACGCAAAAGCACTAAATCCGTAGCTGTCAAGCCATTAGAGGGAGAAGTATTTTTTTCTAAACTGATCGTATACTGACCTTCAGGATCTAGGTTTTCAAATACAAAACGGCCATCACTTCCAGTTAAGAAAGATGCCGTAAGATCTCCAACTAAAGAGACTCTTACATCAGGTATCGCTAATCCATCTGCGGTCAAAATCGCCCCTGTAACCCTTGCTACTTCTTGTAATTTTGGATTAATCCCCGGTATAGAAAGTCTATCAAAATCAAGCGGATCTAACCAGTCCCTTAGTCTATCTTCTGGACCATCACCTGAATCCCAACTTATACTGATCCTACCACTATAACCAATGCCTATCGTACAAAACTCATCTGACAAAGGCCCTCCGTGAAGCTGCCCTAAGACACTTCCATTTTGATCAAAGATCGCGGCTCCAGATGATCCTGGCTCATATGTGGTCTCATCAAAATCATTGAGATAATGAGTAAATTCTGGAGAGTTACTTCCATTGTTCCAACCTATTCTTTTATCATGGATGACGGCTGGATTTTCGTCTATAGAAATCTTCTTGATATCACCTACAGGATGATGAATCAGATATGTTGTATCTGGAATGTAGTCAAGTTCTCTATTCCAACCTGCGAAATAGACATTAGCTTCATTAGGGATATCATCAGTGATTTTCAAAAGCATCATGTCAGTATCTTCCCATTCCGCAACGCGCTCAGCACCTTGAACTTGAAATGGAAAAGGCTCGTCTTCAGGGTTTGCACAACTAAAACTTTCATAATTGAAATCAAACCACCATAAATCAAAAAGTGGTGTGATCGTTCCTTCTGGTGGAACCAAACAATGAAAAGCAGTCAATACATACGGCTTTCTATCCCCTTTAGTATTATTAAGAAGTGTACCTGTGCAAAGCGCCACCCCTTCTTCTGCCACCATCCTGATTCTCATAACTGATCGCTTAATATCTGATAGTTGGCTACCTTCTTCACAGTTGATATTAACGTGGCATTCAAAAGAAGCGTCGAATCCAAGGGCCATGTGACCCACATTTATAGGATTTGCGAAAGCTTGATATAATCTAAGTTCTGGCGCTTCATCTATAGAAGT
>CALHUZ010000624.1 GCA_938039305.1 uncultured Saprospiraceae bacterium | reverse complement strand
TATCGAGAAGTGATGGGATTTGCCCAAATCATGTCATTTGATGATAAAGATATATCTACGGAGTATACGGCTTTGATGAGTAAAGTCGTCAGCAATGGTAATGGCAAGATCAAGTTCCCCATCAATGAACCAGCACCAGGCCTCAAGAAGTCTCAGGTGGATGAGTATTTAGAATTTTATCAGGGAGCAGGTGTACAACATATCGCTGTGGCCACTGATGACATAATCAGCACCGTTACTCAGTTGCGAGACCGAGGTGTTGAGTTTCTTTCTATCCCTAGTACTTATTATGACGCTTTGGAAGAACGAGTAGGACAAATCGATGAAGATATTCAGCCGCTTAGAGACTTGGGCATCTTAGTAGATAGAGATGAAGATGGATACCTGCTGCAGATTTTCACGAAGACTGTAAATCCAAGACCAACTATGTTCTTCGAAATCATACAAAGAAAAGGTGCAAGATCATTTGGAAAAGGTAATTTTAAAGCCCTTTTCGAAGCAATAGAAAGAGAACAAGCACTGAGGGGTACACTCTGATCATGTCGATAACGAAGATTTTCAAGCCTTACATTGTCAGTTCTACCGGTTATAAAGGTGGAAAAAGTGCAGTTTCTTCAGAAGATGGAAGCAAAATCTACAAACTCTCTTCAAATGAGAATGTACTGGGTAGTGCCTTTCAAAAAAAGGCGGGAGCTGCACCACTCAACTATAACATATATCCAGATGCTACTTCTGAGGACTTGTTTATAGCTCTTGAGCGGTTTTATGAACATGAGCTATCCAAAGATCAATTCATCGCAGGAAACGGTGGGAGTGATCTCCTACAAATGATAGTAATGGCCTTTTTAGATCATGAGACCAATTGTATCATTAGTAACCCTTGCTTTGGTCCTTACAAGATGTTCAGTGGTTTAGTAGGAGCTACAGTAAAGGATATACCTCTTCTGTCTCCTACATTTGCACTTGACGTAAATGGCATCATTGCTGCAATTGATAAGCAGACAAGGGTTATCTTTTTAACCTCGCCAAATAACCCAACAGGTACATATCTAAAAAAGCAAGAAGTAACATCACTACTTGAGCAAGTACCTGATCATGTCGTCGTAGTCTATGATGAAGTATATCATCACTTTGTTGATAAAACCGATTATTCAACTGCCCTACCCTTTGTAAAAACAGGATACAACGTCATCGCCATAAACAGCTTCTCTAAAGCTTATGGACTAGCAGGTCTAAGGATTGGCTATGGATATACTACAGAGACAATTGCGGCATATTTGCGAAAGCTACACAGACCTTTTCTCATCAATTCAGTCAGTAAGCAAGCCGCTATCATAGCTCTCCAAAATCAAGAATTTATCAAGTACACAATCGATAAAATAAGTGAGCAAAGAGAAGCCTTGTGTGCAGGTTTTGACGCTTTAGGACTAAAGTATTGGCCTAGTCAAGCAAACTTTGTTCTTGTCAAATCACCCGACAAATTCAATAATTTAACGCAACTTCTGCATGCTCACAATATCATGGTAAGGCCAACAGAGAACTTCGGTGCACCAGGGTGTATAAGAATAACTATAGGCGACCAAGACGCAACAGATGCGACTCTTAATGCCCTCGCAACCATATTGGGATAACAATTGTAATATATTCAGACTATCAATTCTACAGAGAGAGTTAAACCATTAGTATTTTAACGGTATCTTACATTATACTTGGACAAAGAGCTATGGTTCGGAATCTTCAAATATACCTTTGTGTGCTTTTATTCACATTCACGGCTAATGCAATGTTGGCGCAAGAATGGTCCATCATCGATGCAGGTAGAGGTGTAAAACCATCTCTGGTTTTAGATAGTAGAGATATTCCACACATTGTCTACGTAGATGAAGATTTTACGGACGGCTTTTTCGGATATAGTGTTATCGAGAATGGAGAAGTTACAAACACCAGATTTGGTGAAGGAGGTTATTATCGAGGCCCCGCAGGCATAGCGCTCAATGCTAATAATGTCATTGTCGTTTCAGCTCATGACCATACAACCGAAAATGAAATCTTTTTTGATTTGCGTGGAGGCATATGGAACCAAGAATTCATTTCAAGCCGCAACCACGATGGATGGGACAACTCTATCGCTGTAGGCTCAGATCGCATAGTTCATACTGCAAGCACAGACTTTGTTGATGGTATAGAATATGCCGTACAAAGAAATGGCGAATGGACAAAAGAGTCGCTTCCGACAGGCCCAATATTTTACAATGGATCGACTTCAATAGTTGTAGATAACGATCAAAATCCACACATCTCTTATCACAATCCTAACAATGAACATCTGGATTATGCGGTAAAGAGAAATGACGAGTGGTCTTTAGAAACGATTGACGAAAAAGGTATTTATCCAGATATGGTAAAAGATGCAACAGACCACATGTATGTCTGTTATCTATCCAAGATTAGCATAGATTCATCCAAGGTTATGGTAGCAAGACAAGTTGGCCCTAACTGGACCAGCGAAATAATTGATACTCTTACGAATATGGGCCCAATAGCAAGTAGGGTCACATCTATAGCCTTAGATGACAACCAGGATATACATATTTCTTATGGAGATAGATCGATAGTAAAATATGCTGTTAAAAAGAACGGATCTTGGAATGTCCAACTAGTCGCTGATACTCCTGGTTCTGTAGCTATATTAGGCGCACTGACGGACATGGCATTAGATAGTGAAGGAAATCCACACATCGTCTATTATGACGTCACCAGCACTGTGCGATACGCCACCTTAGCTGAAGTAATTATAGTTCAAGATGAAGATAACGATGGATTTGATACTACAGTAGATTGCGATGATACCAATCCTAATATTAATCCAGATGCTACAGAGATAATCAACAACGATATAGATGAGGATTGCGACGGTATCGCCCAAATCATAGATGAAGACAGAGATGGCTTCAGCTCTTTGGAAGACTGTGATGATAATAATCCTTTTATCAATCCAGGCGCTGAAGAAGTTGTCGGCAATGATATTGATGAAAACTGTGATGGCGTTATCCCTCAAAACACGTCCGTAACCGCTTCAGGCAGGATCACTGATCGCAATGGAGTAGGCATTGCTAATGCCTTTGTCATTCCATCAGCAACCAGTTTACCTCCTACCAAAACAGATGAAAATGGAAATTGGACAATCGAAAATATCCTTCAACCAATAACCATCACTTTTGATAAAAGAGACAATGTTCGAAATGGGCTAACAGTCCAAGACATATTGTTAACTCGTAACCATATCATAGGTAATGTAGTACTTGATGCAGCTGAATTATTAGCTGCAGATTCTAATCAAAATGGTTCTCTAAGCGTAGTTGATATGGTCTTAACTAAAAATCTGATATTAGAAGATGCACAAATATTTCCAATTGATAAGTCTTGGATATTTGTCCCAGCTACTATCTCTATAGACTTAACTGACGATTCTAATCACACAATAATGGGAGTTAAACTTGGCGACACAAATGGTAGCGCCAATCCTAAATCCAATTAAAATTATAAAATGAGTAGAAGAAGATTATTGCTTTCTTCCTTTTCGATTGTTACTATTATTAGTCTCTTATCATTTTCAAATGGAGCGCCTCGAGGTAGAACTGGAGCACCAGATGAACCATCATGCAATGCAAGTGGATGCCATGGATTGAATGGTGGTTTCTCCGGTGAAATAACCTTTCAAGGATTCCCCGCAGCACTCGTCGCAGGTCAGACATTTGACGTAAGCATGAATGTTAAATCAACAGATGGAAATCCTATCAGAGCTGGCTTTTCTATAGTTAGTTTAGGAAAGCAAAATGGTCAGCTTGTTAATGTTGGTGATTGGATAGAAGCAGGTCCAGATTCAAAAGTAGATACTGATCCATTCAACCAAAGACAATACCTAAGTCACTCTCCTGCTAAATTTTTTGGAGAAGCAGACAATGTCACATATACCTCAAAGTGGACAACTCCTAATGCCTTTAACGTAGATACTGTCACGTTATATGCTGTCGCTGTACTAGCAGATGGAAATGGAAGTAACTCAGGTGACAACGTCATATTCGCTTCGCGCGAAATGTTTGTGACCAATACAACAGATGCCGACAACGATGGATTTGGCTCAGATATAGATTGTGATGATAATGATCCAAATGTTAATCCAGATGCTACTGAAATTATAAATAATGATACCGATGAAGATTGTGATGGCATAGCTCAAATGATCGATCTCGATATGGATGGGTTTAATAGTGACGAGGATTGCGATGATTTTGACTCTACTGTCAATCCAAATGGGTTCGAAATCCCCAACAATGACGTCGATGAAAATTGTGATGGCATAATTGCAATGACAGATGCAGACAATGATGGATTTAATTCTGATGATGATTGTGATGACAACAACGCTGCTATTAACCCAGATGCTACAGAGATCCCAAATAACGATATAGATGAAGATTGTGATGGGACCAGCCAAGTCATAGATCTTGATAATGATGGCTTTAACTCAGATGAGGATTGTAACGACGACAATCCCAATATTAATCCAGATGCTGTGGAGATCCCTGGAAACAACATCGATGAAAACTGTGATGGTGTCGATGGTCCATCATCAAGAGTTTTCTCAGGTGTCATAGTTGACATGAATAACAACCCGATCTCTGATGTAGTCCTGAGCGACGCCCAAAATCAACAAGTACTTGGCACCACTAATCAAGATGGCGGCTTCACTATAAATCTTGCATCAGCCGATCAAGAAATTATAATTTCAAAAGAAGCTTCTGCCTCGGACGGACTTACATCAACGGACTTGGTCCTGACAGTAAACCATGTTCTTGGAAGGAGGTTATTCACAAATGATTTGCAATCGCAAATTGCGGACGTAAATGAAAGCGGTTCTGTCTCAGCAGTTGATCTCGTTCTCATTAAGAGAGTGATCCTTCAAGATCTACCGGGTTTTGGCGATCGACCTTTTTGGAATTTTATTCCAGCCACACTTGATACAAATACCCCTACCGGACTTGATACAATCCGAGCATTCAAGCTGGGTGATGTAAATGGGACAGCGGGACGATAGAAAGTTTAATAAGTTTAGAAGCGAGGAGTCGCTGTTGAAGGAAAGACTTTTGATCTTGACTCTTGAGCTTGATCTTGAAACATTTTAATACGTTCTTGAAATATGATTGATTGCTTTATTGCTGAATTGCTATTTTGATTTTAATTACCATTTTGATTCCAAAAATTATAATTTATAATAAGCACTTAAAATGAAAACTATAGTCATCCATCTCATCGATACAATCAAATACCGATTAGACCATGCTATCTCATTAGCAGATGAAAAATATGCTGGATTTGAATTAGGAGCTGGAACTCGGACGCCTCTTGAGGTCATCTATCATATGAGGGGCCTTATGTATTATTCCATGAAGGTGTACACTGGTGATAGAGTTAAGATGGACGAAATGACTAATTGGAAAGAAGAATTGACTTTACTGCATGAAAGTATAGCAGATTTGAGATCATATACGGTTGCAAATGAGGGAAGTATCGAGCAGTATAAAAAACTAACTCAAGGGCCACTTGCAGATGCGCTGACTCACATTGGCCAATTAGCTATGATTAGCCGTGTTAATCAGCAACCGATAGAGAAGCAAAACTTTGTTCATGCGAAAATCGGAGAAAGCCATGAATAGCTTCTCCATCTAATTTGAGTTCTTAAGCGAGGTTGTGAAAAACCTTCTGGACGTCATCTTCCTCTTCCATCTTAGCTATCAGCTTCAACACCTCTTCTTCAGCTTCTCCTGATAGTTCGACCATGTTCTGTGGTATCCACTCCAATTCTGATGCTTTGGGCTCTATGCCTTTCTCCTCAAGCCCTTTCTGCATATTGCCAAACTCTTCAAACGCCACTCTCGCTATGAGGACTTTGTCATCGTTATCATCTGTACTTTCTCCCAATTCTTCAAGCCCATAGTCTATCAACTCCAATTCAAGTTCATCCATATCCAATCCTTCTGGATCTAACTTAAATACACCCATATGGTTGAATTGAAAACTTACAGATCCGGAAGTGCCCAAACTGCCATCACACTTATTGAATACGGCTCTGACCTTAGCAACAGTTCTTGTCGGATTATCTGTAGCAGTCTCGACTATAACAGCCACGCCATGCGGAGCGTAGCCCTCATACATTAGCTCCTCGTAGTCAGTCTTATCTTTGCCAAGTGCCCTTTTAATCGCGCTCTCTACTTTGTCCTTCGGCATGTTAACACCTTTGGCGTTTTGCATGGCACGCCGGAGTGCAGGATTGTTCTCAGGGTCTCCACCACCAGCTTTTACAGCGATAGCTATATCCTTTCCTATTCTTGAAAACTGCTTCGCCATACGATCATAGCGAGCAAACATAGTAGACTTCCTTACTTCAAATATTCTGCCCATAGAGACTTTCTTATAACCACAAATAAAAGCACTTTTAA
>CALHUZ010000623.1 GCA_938039305.1 uncultured Saprospiraceae bacterium | reverse complement strand
CCCCATGGATTAGGAATGGACAATTGTGCAGTTCTTTCTAATTTATGTCTTTGCGGACTATATCTATAAAACCCTCCATTCGTTCCTCTCACAGGACCATATGATGTTTCCACATTTGTATGTAAGAATACACCTTCGCCCATATACAAAGCTCCAGATGGATCTGCACAAAATGCACTGATCACATGATGCGTATCATGATCATCAAATCCACTCATGATAACTTCCTTTTTATCTGCCTTGTCATCACCATCAGTATCTGTATACAACACCAGGTCAGTACCTTGTGATACATAAACACCTTCAGGAGCAAATTCAATACCTACTGGTATATGCAATCCTTCTGCAAATGTGGTTTGCTTATCCGCTCGGCCATCTCCATTAGTATCCTCAAGAATGATAATCTTATCATTCGGTTTAGGATCTCCTGGCTTCCAGTGCGGGTAAGTGGGCATCGTCGCCACCCAGAGTCTACCTTTATTATCAAATGATATTTGTACAGGATTAGCCAAGTCTTCAAATTCTCGCTCTGAGGCAAATAGTTCAATTTTATAACCAGGCGCTGTCTTAATCTTTACAAGTGCCTCTTCTCCATAAAGATATTCTGGATTACCATTACCGCCATTTTCTCTTGTTGCATAATTAGAATTCACTTCAGGTAAGACCGTAGTGTTCTTATCAGCTTCATCGAGATTATAATCAGAACCAGTCAAGACAGCCCACATTGCAGTATCTCTATTAGCTGTCATCTCTCTGAGTTTGTCTAACTCATAAGGATAGTTATCCGGACCAAATGGATCATATCTTCTTCCAAAGACATGCACTCCGTTCGGTGATTTATAATCATTATGCCAGAACCAGTTTTTCTCTAAAACTGCATCTTTGACAGAAGCAAATTTAGAGGAAGAAGAAGATACACTTTCGCCAGTCAGATTTTCTAAAAGAAACGAAGAGAATAATTTATAGCCCTCATCATTTAGTTGTGATCCATCAATAGTCAATTGTGATGACTTCGTAAGCATAGAACTCGATGCAGTATAAGCATCTATGAAAGGTACTTGATTTGCATCAGCGACCATCTTCATAGCATCAGTATATAACTTTAAATTGCTATTGATATCATCGCCTTGCGGCAAATCTTGCTGGCCAGATAAATCCTCAAACGCTATGGGACTGACAAGCACCAATTGTGGTGCAGATTCGCCATTGTACTGCTGTGCCATTGTATGATCAATAAATGCTTGGAGCTCATCTTTATAAATTTCTAATCCGTCAGAACCTTCGAAAGATTCACTATATCCAAAAAATGCAATTATAATATCTGCTTTATGTCGTGTAAGCCATTCATCTGGATATTCGAGGTGGCCTTTACTGCGCGATGGGTTAGCTAACTCTGTCTGAAAGGCTTCCGCACCATCAAAAGCCCATGGAGTATCGCGACCCGAGTGAGGTCTGAATCCTGGCGTATCGCCACCATCGCACATATTGCGTACATAAAGCATACTATCAGGATAAGTGAGCTGCAACCCTGTCTCGAAATAACCATAATTCATCATTCTTGAACATAGATTATTGCCGATGAGCATGATGTGATCTCCCTTCCCAATATCGATGATAGGTTCAGTGGAATTAGAACAACTACTAAGTATGAATATCGATGATAACATCATCAACATCCAGATCTTACCCTTATTCAATATCTCTTTAGTCTTCCAAATAACCTTTTTCATGATGAGTTTTATTTTCTAATTAGCCTCTATTAATTCTATTAATGCATCTACAGCCGCTTCTACGAATGAATGATCTTCTGCATATTCTTCTCTCTCTACTATTTCAATTGTTTTAGGTAAGTGCTCTCTTAGATGATTGAAAAATGCATCATCAGATGCTTTGTCATACAACGATGCTCCGACCTTAGAATATCGCCCTACTCCACCCAGAGGAAATAAAAATTTGGCTTGACCAGTAGTATGCTTTAATCGATCACATATACTCTGTGCAACACGTACGATCTCTTCTTCATTTAATCTGGGAACAAACACAACAGGGCTATGAAAGACATAGTCGTGATCCTTATATTCTTCAGGCACTTCGTTAGGCTGGACTAAGATGCCCAGATGTTCTGCACCACCTGGACAGAGAACTTGAGGCAACCCAAGCTTGCCAGCAACTGTCAACCGCTCAGGACCGCCAGCTCTCAATACATCCCATACATCATCCGCTATCTCGCCCATGGCATAATCAAAGACAGCACCGATGATGCCTTCTTTCATCATTTGCTCCATCGCTTGACCACCAGAACCTACTGCATGAAAGACAATGACCTCATAGCCTTTCGACTCTATATATTCTATGGCATGCATAGCGCCTGTAGTAAGGACACCAAGATTAGACATTCCAATTAATGGTTTCTCCGTCTTCTCAACTGCAAATTGTTCTGTCACTTCAGCCATTCCGCAAGCCGCAGCTGCTGCATTAGCAAGTATTTTTCTAGCGAACGGATTCAATTTCAAGATGTCACTTACCGAGAACATCATCGTGATGTCCTTTATTCCTACAAAACCCGAGGTATCTCCAGACGCCATAGTAGAGACCATGATCTTAGGTAATCCGTAAGGCAAGGCTTGCATGATATCACAACAACTCGAGGTGCCTTGTGTGCCACCTAAACCAAGAACTGAATGAACTTCGCCATTCATGATCTTTTTTAATAAGATGGCGATACACCCCTTCACCATTACCGGACCTGCTTCTTCTCTCGTAGGATTTTTCATCAACTCAGAGAATGATCGACCGCCTGCTTCCGCTACTTCTTCCCTCGATATCGAAGCAACTATGCCAGGTTTCCCGATGACACCTATATCCAGTAGTAAAGCCTGATGACCACGTGACTCTATCTGATCTATCAGATAGCCAGCTTCTTGATCTTTAGTATCTAAAGTGATAAGTAGCGCTATGGTCTTTGACATGCTTTTCTAAAATTAAGTGATAATTTATCTTAGTTTATTTATCTGTAAAGCGCAGTGCCGTGAATTCTTGAGCCGTACTCAATACAGCCCTTTCTATTGGAATCCTTTCCGTTGAAGACCCAGTCCAGAATCCATCACATGAAGTATTATCTAACACATACTGAAAGTCGGGTGGATTAACCAAAGCTGAACCATGTGCCACGAATATAGTATCAGGGTTAATAGGACGAAGTATCCGATTAGCTTCCTCTATACGCTCTGCCGCTTGTTCGATACGCTCACCTGAGTCATATCCTTTCAGCCCTCCTTGTGTCGTCCCACAGTGAAAGCAGAAGATGTCTGGTTTAGACTCTTCCATGATTCTAACACTATCTTCCATTGTAAATGACAATCCTATAGATACCATATCCATCTCCTTAGCCAGATTCAACATAGCGATCTCATTTTCTATCGTAATCCCACTCTTCGTCAGCACCTTATATATCTCACTATCTCTATCAACATACGTGATCGACGGGCCAATATTAGAAGCAGAGTAGACGCCCATATCCTTGCACTGCTGTAAGACCATCCTCATATCTTTGAGTGGATCATTAGCATTGAGACATGCGCAGACAAAAGAATCTCCTTTGAGGGCAGGCATGATATCTTCACGAGTATAATCTAATGTCTGTTTGTTAGAATCGAGGATCGGCCACATCATAGACATCGTCCCCATTCCATTAGCACGCAGTCGAGCGCCAGAAAATGTATTGATACAGTCGACATCTGCCTTCTCTAATAACTGAGCGACAAGGCCACTTCCTGCACTTGCTATCATGATGGGTATTCTATCCGCCTTCTTCTTTCTTAACTTTCCAAGAATCTCTTCGCGAGAAGTGTGCTTTACTATCATAGATTAGTTCACTATTACTTTAACCAATTAGCGAATCCGCCAATCTGTGATTAAAGTAATAGTTATTGAAGAAACCAAAGTACTTGCCATTGACTTTCTTCTCGCTTCCGCAAATATGATTTGAACAACTAGGTTTTATAGAAACTCACTAACCCAACAAGTTATCTTAGTTAGTCTGCTCTATATCACACGATCATTTCCTCCATCTATCGGGAGTTGAGCACCTGTTATCTTTGAGAATAAAGGACCAAGCATAGCGACTGCTATAGCTGCTACATCTTTACATGTCACTTCTGTCCTCAAGACATTGTTCGTTTTATATTCTTGGACAGTTAAACCATAGTGTTTTGAACGAGCTTCAAGTACATCATTTGTCCAGATTGCAGTGTCATATACCGCATTAGGATGGAGTGTATTTACTCGTATACCTTGAGCACCAAGTTCAAGGGCTGCTACCCTGCCTAGCTGAGTAAGACCTGCCTTCGCAACTGAGTAAGCCGATGCTCCTGGACCCGGTGCTGGTACATTCTTAGATCCTATGATGACGATGGCTGGATCGATACCATGTTCAAGATATGGTATGCACAACTGTAGCAACTGCTGATGACTTGTGACATTGAGTAGCATACTCTTCGACCATACTGCTTCAGACATATCCGCGATCTTTGAGCTCTTAGGGAAGATACCTGCATTAGTGATCAACATATCCAATCCGCCAAATTGTACAATTGTCTTTTCAATACATTCAGCGAGTTTCTTTTGATCCGTGACATCACATTGTAACCCAAGCACTTCATTCTGCGAAAAACACGATAAGACTTTCTTGTCAATATCCAATGCTGCCACAACAGCTCCTTGAGCGACCAATTGCTCGACACATGCTTTGCCAATACCACTTGCAGCACCTGTGACAAGTGCAACTTTACCTTGCATCGCTTTTGAACTGCCAGCCTTTTTCAATTTCGCTTGCTCAAGACTCCAGTATTCCATTTCGAATAAATCCTTCTTTGGAAGTGCAGTCCAGCCACCCAGTTTTTCAGCTTGCACAATGGCTTTCTTTGTATGCCTTGTTATATCTTCTATGATTTTTACAGCTTTTACACTATTACCAAAAGACAAAGTTCCTAATCCCGGCAAGACTGCCCATCTCGGAGCAGTATCCAAGATTTGTTCTCCACGATTATACTTTTTAAAGTAATCGACGTATGACTTTTCAAAATTTTGTAAGCTCTTATCGTGGTTTCTGGTCAGATAGACTGGGACTCGCTTTGTTCTGATGATGTGATCTGGCGTCATGGGGCCTCTGCCAGATATCTTCCTTGCAGTTTTCAAATTACTAAAACCTATAGAAGCTGGTTCATTATTCAATTTAGAAAGCACTGGCTTACCCCAAGCATTAGAAACACTCTTTCTAATTTTAGCTAATTGTATCGGATCAATCTTCTTTGATTTTTCGCCTTTAGTTTCTACCGCTTTCTGAGCCTTTAGATATGACTCCGCTTTAGAAACAATCTGTATCATTTTCTCATAACTCTTTTTTGCATCATGATCAAAAGTAAAGACACCATGATTTAGCAATATCATGCCATCTAAGCTATCCCAATCTATACCTTGGGTCATATCATAAATCGTCTTAGCCAATATAAATCCTGGCATCACATATGGCACGATGAGCATATTCTTACCATAGATTTTTTCGATCCGCTCTCGACCTTCTGCAGTATTAGTGATCACCACTACTGCATCAGCGTGGGTATGATCTACAAATCGATATGGAATGATACCATGTAGTATCGCTTCTACTGATGGATTAGGAGCATTAGGATCAGTCATGGCCATGCGCTGATACTTAACCATATCCATGTCGCTAAGCTTATCCAATTTTACAAGTTCATGAAGCGCTGAGAGTTTCACTGGAGCGAATCCAGGGCCTTCTATAGTCGCAAGATCCCATCCACTCCCCTTTACATAAAGGATCTCTTCTGTCTTACCAAAGATGTTTTTCTTCTTAATTTTCACAGAAGTGTTTCCGCCACCATGAAGCACTAAGTCTTCTTCTTTTCCTAAGAGACGTGAAGTATATACTCTCATCTTGAGTAGGTCTCTACCACAACCTTTTGCTTCTTTATCGTTCCAGTAACTCTTCATATCCTATTTCTTATTTTTTGAATTGACTTATAAATTCACTAACGCTGCTTCTTACATCCGAAGCATACTTTTCTCCATCTATGTATCGCGAAGTTATCTTTTCTAACTGACTACCTTTTATACTTTTCTGAATATCAGCTCCCATGTAAAATGGATGCAGCGGATCATCATCATTAGCAAGAATCAGAGTTGGTACATCTATCTTTACCAAATCTTCTAAACTAAGGAATGGCCTATCTAATACCATACTATCGATAACAGTGGGAAGTCCCTCTTGTTGATGACTCCCGAAGATGCCAAGAATCGACTTCCCAACATCTGGAAGATCAATACATAAGTCCTTAAATGAGGATAACTCCTCAAAATCTACCTGTCCATCAGGTCGACTCATATAAGGCAATGCTTCAATTAGAATATTAAGATTTTCAGGTTTTGACTTATCCAACCATGCTGGCCTTAACAAGACAAGACCCATCACACGTTCAGGATACCTAAGGGCTATGTTCATCGCAATTCCCGAGCCCATAGACAATCCACCAAAGACTGCTTTATCTATATTATGTCTGTCTAAGTTGCGAAGCACGTCATCTGCATATCTATCAAAAGACGGCTGGTAAGCTTCTGGAAGAATCGAAAACCCATGGCCTGGACAATCTATCGTTAATAGCTTCATACCTCTGACAGGAGATAGGAGTTTTGTGATCTGATTAGCATTTGCTGTCAAGCCATGTTGAAATACCAGCGGCACGCCTTCACCTATATCAATCGAATGTACATCCTCTATCACTAATCAAATATGATGAAATTAAAGGATTTCGGGTCATGACTATCATCCTTATATGAGTCAGTGAGCATTATAAAAAAGATTATATTGGAGTCATAACCTTGACCATTTATCTATAACAGCACATTATGAAAATCATCAAGACAAGAAGAAACTTTATAAAAGACACTTCGATCGTTACAGGACTTGGGCTTGTCGGAAGTCAACATCTAAGTGCGAGATCTCTTATCAATAAACCTGTAGCGAAGAAGTTAGGTGTCGCTCTCGTAGGCCTTGGATACTATGCAACACATAAAATCCGCCCTGGACTTTTAGAAACAGAATTCTGTGAACTAAAAGGTATCGTCACAGGGACTAAGGCCAAAGAAGGCGAATGGATGGAAAAATACGGCGTAGAAAAAAAGAACATCTATAATTATCAGAACTTCGACAAGATCGCCGAAAATCCTGATATCGATATCGTATACATTGTTCTGCCTAATGGCATGCACTCTGAATACATCATCAGAGCGGCACGGGCTGGTAAGCACGTCATTTGTGAAAAACCATTTGATATAAACGCGAAGAGATCTGCTAAAGCTGTTGATGAATGCCATAAGCTTGGCAAATTACTTCAGATAGGATATCGCTGTCAGTATGATCCATATCATCAAGAGTTCATGCGCATCGGTAAGTCTAAGGAGATGGGAGACATCAAAGAAATAAGAAGTGCACACTCTTTCTATGGTTCAAAAACTGGTAACTGGAGATACACAAACAAAGCCCTTGCAGGTGGTGGACCATTGATGGATGTGGGTGTTTACTCTATCCAAGCGGCTCGATATGGAAGCGGAGAAGAGCCGATCGCCGTCAGTGCAACTTGCTATAATACTAATCCAAAACTGATGGCAGGCATGGAAGAGACGATCATCTTTTCTATGGAATTTCCAAGTGGTGCAGTTGCCTCTATAAGCTCAAGCTATTCTGCAAGAGCTAACTTTGTAGAAGTGTCTGCCGAAAAAGGCAACTATGGCCTGCGCCCTGCTTTTGGATATGGTGGTGCCCAAGGTTTTATTGGAAAAGACATGATGGACTTTCCAGTTAAAAATCAGCAAGCAGTTCAGATGGATGCTTTTGCGAGAAACATCTTAGATGGAACTCCTGTCCTTGCTTCTGGTGAAGAAGGACTTCAGGATATGAAGATTGTCGACGCTCTATATAAGTCAGCAAAAAAGAATGGAAAAAGAATCAAGTTATAATCAACCCTAAATTCTAATTTCCACGATCAAAATAAACTTCAATAATCTTACCGTCCTTGATCTTATAGATAGCTATGGCTTTTAAAACATAATCGTTGCCAAATCCACTTACCTCCTCTTGATCTATGACCGTATTCCCAAGAACTATCCGCTTCACAAGTTTGCAGTGAAGCAAAGGGGTATTTTTAAAAAAGTCCGCATAGCCCTTTCTCATAGCATCTTTGCCTTGATACTGAAACTCATCTGGAAAGTTATAAACCTTTACAGTATCGCTATACGGCTCTAAAAAAGCATCGATATCTCGGAGATTGTAAGCATTGAGTTGCTGTTGGGCTAATTCTTCTGGTGCTGGATCTGATTCGGTATTTATAACTCTCCCTGCTTTTATGACTCGATTAATGTCAAGAAGAGCGTCTATATTT
>CALHUZ010000622.1 GCA_938039305.1 uncultured Saprospiraceae bacterium | reverse complement strand
GCTGCTTGCGCTTGAAACTAGGATAAGTAAAATGATAAGTGTTGACTTCATGATGTGTTTGTTGATTGTGACAAAAATACTACTAAGACAAGCAGATTCTCATCACTGTAAACTGTGATTTTTCTTAGTAAGTTCCGATTTTTGAAAGTTCAAGCTCAAGTGTCAAGATTAAGAATTGAGTACTTGGAGAGAAGAGTAGTCATCAGAACGAAGGAAGTATAAGAACCTATACCCTCAAAGAAATAGGCACAAGCAAACCACAGACATCAGATGAAGAGGTTTAACTTAAGCATCTAATAACATAACCACCTCAGCACTTAATCACATAACCTCCTAAACACTTAATCACATAAGTACCTAAGCACATAAGCACATAACCACCTAAGCACTTAATTACATAAGCACCTAAACACATAAGTACCTAATCACTTAAGCACCTAATAACATAAACACTTAAGCACTTCCTTATCTTACGCCTCCTCTTCGTAGTATAACTTATAGAACTTCCTTCCGTCCTCATCTCGTCCATGCTCTATCAGCTTTCTATCGCCATGGATGTAGACATGAAAGTTCTTGTCGAGTTTAAGTACGCTTTTGAAGTCTTTAGCGCTTTTCTTCACTGCCATGTTTGATATTCCAAATTGTTCTGGAAGATCTACTTGCAGTTCCTGTGCATATTCTTTTTTATAATTTTGAAAGGATTCGATGATCTCGTGATCTCCACCTAACACTTCTTGCTTAAACTCATCCTCGCTATAGGTGTCTTTTTTCTTGAAGAACTGACCTGCGTCATTGAGTATGCCCAGTTGCTCACCTTTGTTCATATTCACCTCTTCGCCCATTCTATGGCTGACAAAGGTCTGAGCCATATTCATGTACTGCTGGGTGGCGTGAAAAGCATCGTCTAATGGCTTGATCTGTAAGAAGTCATCATTCCAGTATTGAGCATCAGTCTTGCCAGTTCGATCCACTGAAGCCACCACATAGCCTGCAGAAGCGCCAGTATTGAAGATGATGCAACCTTTGTCAAGTTTATTGATATTGACACCTCGATCAGACTGAAGATTATAGTTAGCCTCTTTGTAAGTCATCTTAAGAAAGTCGTCCTTTTGCTCTGATTTGAAGATGCCTATTGCATCGATCATCTCATCTTCATATGTGACGTCGCTGATTAAAGCAATCATAAGATCTCCAGACTTTATGCCATGATGATTAGAGTTCTGGTGTAGGTGCTGAGCTATGCGCTGGGTACTTTCGTGAAATGATTCACTCTCATCAAACATTTGACCTGCGAGGATCGCCAATGGGTTTAGCGTATGATCACCATTCTTATATGTGAATGATTGATAATCGACAAAATTCTGAAATGGCTTAATCGTATACTGCTCCAAGAGCGCTGTAACCATCGGATCTGCTAAGGAAACAGTATCATCAGAAAGAGACAAGTCGTTCCCATCTTCTTCATCATGATTAAGCAAGTGCATACTTAATCTCGCTATTCGTGCTATGGATAGATCAAACATTACGGTTGGTTTATTTGACCGCAAATATGAAAGATAATTAGCTATCAAGTTAGCATAACATCAAGGATCTCTAAGATGTTAGTAAAAGAGGCTGGATTCTCTGTTCTCACTTCTACCAATGAAATGATCTGAGATCTCGCTTCAGACAATGAAATGATATGACAACGAAGTGGTCTGGGATCTCTTAAATGCTTACAACTTAATGATCTTCTTTTTCGCTACTCGTTGTCCATCTCGATACTCGATCAGGTAAGCTCCTGGAAGAAAACCTGACACATCAATTGAGCTTTGAGATCTAACTTCTTGTTGCGTTATCAGCTTCCCTTGCATGTCGTATATAGTGAATATGCCATTGCTCGTCTCACTTTCATTCAGTGTCACAACAAGCAAATCAGATGTAGGATTGGGATGAACAGTAATCATTGATTCCAAGACAACATCATCCGTCGCCGTTGTAAGATCTCTATCTCCATTTCCTACATAAATGCCCCAATCTGCAGATTCTAAAAAGATAAACACATCGCCCACAGAAGATATACGATCAGCACCTATATCTGTGATAGCAAGTATATCTACTCCGTTATTTTCCACATGGAAGATGATATTGCTATCATCAAGTCCGTAACTTGGATAACCAAGAGTATTGTTTTCAAATATTTCATTGACATCTCCAGTAGCACGATCAAGTCCTAAGACGCTATTAGTAACCTCTTCAGTAAGAGGGTCTGTTTCGATGTAGTCAAAAGCGATCACATTAGGAGTATTCTTTGCAAAGGTTGGATTACCTACGCTTACATTTTTAGGGAGTCCTGAAAAGAGCTTAAAGATATTACCATCCCCAAAGCTGCTTGTTCCATTGTCCCATACATCCATGATGCCTACATCCCAATAGCTCAAGTCTTGACCAAAGGTCCCTGATAACTGATTAAAAGCATCATATATTAATTGTTCTCCAGAATGATCGAATTCAAGGACATCAGCATATCGTACGCCATCTACAGAGCTGACATCTTCGGAGAATGTTGGATTATAAAATTCAAATTCTCTTTGGGTGCCATTTGCAAGATCAAATACAATCACTGTATTATCAAACTCGCCTTGCGCTAAGTCACCTGTAAGTCCCGCTATCTTGCTACCATCTCTTGAGATGACTGCATTGCGCCAAATAGGTTCTGATCCAACTAAAAAGTCTCTTACAATTGAAGTCGTTGTCCAATCAATCTCCACAGCTTGAATCTGCTTTTGATCATTTACAAAAATGACAAATCGACCATCGTCAGTAGCACTTGGCCTACTTATGTGAGAAGTCGCACTTAGCGTTCCTATTTCAACTCCTTGATTATTAGAAAGTTTAACTGAATTGAGACCCACATCAGACCAAACTACAAATTCTTCTCCTGGGTTTGTCACTAAGTCTACTGCCTCAGGAGTTACATCAGAAGCACTGATGCCAACTCTATCAAAAGCTGCACCAACCGCAGCGGCAACAGTTGCCCCATAATCTTCAGATGCGGCTTGAACAGCTGCAACACGCATATCTGCGAAATTAGAATTAGAACGTAGATAGTTCGTCAAGGCTTTATACCAGATCCTTTCTGCTATACCAGCTCGATCATCTATGTCAGTACCGAAGCTTTCGTCTGTAACAAGAGTGAAGTATGCTAAGTTTGGAATCCCACTATTGAGGTGAACACCACCATTATCTTCTGAGCCTCTGTATTGTTCATTAACATGTGCAGGCTGATAGCCATTGTCTCCGATTCTGGTTCCTCCATTATTTGGGTTGCCCATATCGCGAAGTGTTCCTGTTCTGAAGATAGCAGGATTGGTTATGTCTTCACCAATTCTAAAATCCTCTCTTTCTATCATAACACCAAACACATCTGCGAAGTGTTCATTGAGAGCTCCTGGTTCTCCTTGGTATACCAGATTGGCAGAGGATTGAATCACGCCATGAGACATCTCATGACCTGCTACATCAAGAGCCTTAGCTAATGGGGCGTTGAATGCTTCATTTCCATTTCCATAAAATATGAATTCGCCATTCCAGAAAGCGTTGTCCATATCACTTCCGTCGTCATCTGCAACATTAACGAATGAAACAATGTTCGTTCCATTGCCAGTTATAGACTCTCTTCCAAATGTATTTTTGAAATAATCATACGCCCGGCCACCATTGATGTGTGCCGAAACTGCACTGGGATTATTCCAATTATTAGCTCCACTGGATGAAGCTATATCATAGTCAAAGTTTTCATTTGATGGACTTCGGTTGCCGGCATCAAGGGTTAATATGACACCGTTAAGAAGTCTTTCACTGTCGTTGCAACTTGTCTGATTTCCTCCTTTGAACATGGTCCTTGAAGCATCAACTAAGAAGAACCCATCTGTACATTGATAGATGTTTAGATTTTGTTGTGTGCCATTGAGATCTTGTCCGACGCCAGCTGCGCTACCGTCAAAGACAACTGGTTTCGTATGATCATGATATTTGCAAAGCGTCTTGTAGCTTTTTAAAGTTTCCCCTGTATGAGCATCAAGTAGCATGGTTTCTCGATCGACTAAAGTAGGATAGATATCAACCTTCCAAACAAGGGTAGGAGCGTTGTCTATATTGCTGATCAAAAGTGAAGCACTGACTTGCTCGTGCTGAAAGAGGCTTGCGACCTTTTGAGAAAAGGGCCTGTAGTTCTCAAAACGACTAGGAACTGAATTGAGCACTTTTTCTAAACTATAAGTAGGAGTCACTTCTAATGATTCAGGGATATCTTTAACTCTTCCCTGAAGCATGTAGATGTTGCCATTTTCTTCATGTATCGTAAGCTCACCACCATCTACTTTTACTCCGTGATGTATCTGGTCTATATAAGTATGGACTCTGCCTTGATCATCGGATTCGCTTTTTTGAGCAATAAGCTGCTCGTCAACATTTTCTAATTTGTAGATGCTCTTTATGTTTTTTAGATAAGCTATACATCTTTCTTGGTGAGACTTGAATCTACTAACTTCGTCTATCGCTCCATGAATGGCTATCACTTCTCCTGTCTCAGGATCTAATGAAGTTTTTAAGTTGTGCTCAAATAGCGAGCGTGTGATCGGCCAAGAGATATAATTAGCCTTGCTGCTCGTATTTCGAACTCTTTCAGAATTCTTAAAAATGCTTGAAGCTTCAGACGTTATTGCTTTTTGCTGAGCTGTGTAGCTTGTTGGTATTTGGTCTTGCTTTGAAACTTCTAATTTGGTTTGGCCTTGAGCATTCAAGGATAAAATGAGGCAAGCAAATAAAATAGTAAAGCGCATAACGAA
>CALHUZ010000621.1 GCA_938039305.1 uncultured Saprospiraceae bacterium | reverse complement strand
ACAATATGATGATGAAGTGAGAAGGTTAGAAGAGCTTCGGGCAGGCGCCCATCTCTTTGAGCCATTTCAGACGATCATGAAAGAAGCAGCTCGTTATGATTATGACGATATGATCTTGTGGGTGGTTAGAGCTTTTGAAGCAGACCCTGATCTCTTGCTTCAATATCAAGAAAGATACCAATACTTCTTGGTGGATGAATTTCAAGATACGAATGGTTCTCAAAAGAAGCTGCTCGACTTATTGATTAGCTATTGGTCCAAGGAGGCTAATGTATTTGTAGTTGGTGATGATGATCAGGCCATCTATAAGTTTCAAGGTGCTAACATGGGCAACATCAGAGATTTTAAAGACGAGTATGACCCGGAGCGAGTTGTCTTAGTTCAGAATTATAGATCGAGTCAAAAGATACTGGATGCATCTATGGCGATGATTGATTATAATCAAGAACGGATCGTAAAAGAAGCGGACTTTAATTTAGATAAAACGCTCGTTGCAAAAGCAAGTCATAAAGACTCTGATAGAGAAGTTGAAATCAAGAGCTATGTAAACTCTATGCAGGAGCAAGCGGCAATAGCTGATAAATTAGAAAATGATTACAAGGCAGGTCGTGATCTAAGTGAGATCGCCATCATCTATCGTAATCATAGACAAGTAGAAAAACTTGTAGAGGTTCTTGAAAAAAAGGGAATACCATTAAATATAAAGAGAAGAGTAGACATTCTAAAAATGCCCTTGGTCCGCAATGTCTTAAATGTCTTGAGCTATATCAATGATAAGTATCACAACAAGGGGTATACTGACAAGGCATTATTTGAAATGATGCATTATAATTTCTTTGAGATTAGATCTAATGATATAGCGACACTGATCTGGCAGACTCGTCAGCAACGAGAATACGATGGAGAAAGACAGGGTAAAGGCCCGAACCCTCTTGGTAAATTGATCAGTGACGAAAGTCAATTAAAAGAACTGAACCTCAGGTCTGTGAGGGAAATCACAAGGCTTAATGATCTCATAGAGAAGTGGGTCGCCGATGTCAATGATGTAACTCTTCAAGTGCTTTTTCAAAATATAATTAATGAAGGGCATATACTCAACTATGTGTTACGACATCCAGATAAAAGCTGGCTACTGCAAGTCTTGGGGACATTATTTGACTTGATCAAAGAAGAATCTACCAAGAAACCTGACCTGGCCTTGAGTGAATTCTTGGAGATGATCGAAAAAATGGAAGAGAATAAATTGCCACTTTCTATCAATAAGATTTTGTCCTCAGAAAAAGGAGTTCAATTTATAACGGCACATAGCTCTAAAGGACTTGAGTATAAAGAAGTGATCGTCTTTGGCGCGACGAAGGATGTCTGGGATACGAGAAGAGGAGGCAACAATTATTTTAAATACCCGCCTCTTATGAACGGCGACAATGATGTTAATGTAGAAGATGAACGAAGACTTATGTTTGTCGCTATGACAAGGGCGAAGGAAGCTCTTGATATAAGTTATAGTCTTCAGAAAGAAGGAGGAAAGCCACAGGAGTCAAGCCAATTTGTTTCTCAGATTACGGCTGCCACAGAATTGAAAGTTACACCACAAATAATAAGTAATGATACGGTAGTAGATTATCAACATTATGTCTTATTCAAACAAGAGAAGGAAATAAAGCTAATAGATCATGACTTGATCGATCGTATGCTTAAGGGATATAAACTGAGTGTGACGGGATTAAATAAATATTTGAAATGTCCGATTACATTTTATTTTGAGGCAGTGCTTCGTGTACCTATGGCTAGGACAAAGTATCTGGGATATGGACGCGCGATTCATTATGCTTTAGAATATTTTCATAGAGATATCAATGAAGAGAAGAATCCTGATGTAGAGTCGCTTCTGAAATATTATAGAATAGGAATGAAAGGGCATAGAGCTCACTTCACGGAATTGGAATATAAAAACATGACGGCACTCGGAGAGCAGATCTTGCCGAAGTACTATGAAAAGTATTTATCAAAACCAGAAGAAGGAGTGCAAGAATATGGACTTGAAGTAAAGGTAGACAACGCAGAATACGGAGGAGTTCCTATCAAGGGTGTTCTTGATAGAGTGGCGATCAAAAAAGATCAGGTCATAGTGACCGATTATAAAACTGGAAATGCAAAAGGGCAACATACTAAGCCGAAGATGAGCACACCTTCGGATAAGCACCCTAAAGGCGGAGACTATTGGAGACAGATAGTATTCTATAAAATACTTCTGGAGAGCGACCGAAGAAATAGTTGGAATATGGTTACAGGTATTATGGACTTTGTTGAGCCTGATAAGAAGACAGGCGAGTTCACACAAAAGTCTTACGCTGTATCAGAAGAACATGTCCGTATAGTTGGCGAACAAATCAAAGAGACTTGGGCGAATATCCAAGGTCATAAATTTGACAAAGGTTGTAACGAAGATGACTGCCAGTGGTGCAACTTTGTGCAGAACGACTACGTCATGGATGTCTCACTTATAGATGAGGAAGACGAA
>CALHUZ010000620.1 GCA_938039305.1 uncultured Saprospiraceae bacterium | reverse complement strand
CAAAGAGGGATTTCCATCTTGGGAGAAAAGAACCTTATGGTGAAGGAGGTACCTTTGTTTTCTTCTGTAGGAATCGATTTTATAAAGGCTGTCTCCGAATAACCAAGCTCTTGTGCGATTTGCAGCATTTGTGCTGAGGTCAGTTCATTTTGCATAAAAAACACTCCAGCTGGATTTCCCTTGAATGGTACATCTGTGAATGAGTTAACGATGTAGGTAGGGTGAACATCCATTCTGTTCTTTTTTGCTATGACCTTGTGAGACATAAGGTAGTTCTTGGCAATTGATAATTAGAAAAAGTTTATAAAGAATAGCCTTTTGATCTATAGTCCTTTAATAATACACAATTTAATGCCAGTAAATCAACCTCAATTGCTCTTGACTATTAAGCTCCTGCACTAATCGATTATGCTGCTCTTCTGATACGTCCTCACTCATCTGATGATGAAATTCAATCACAAGTTCACTGACGAAAGAGATAGATTTGCTTTGAACCATCTTTTCTAATACGAGGTATTCCGCTCCTTCGATATCCATCTTCAGGATGATGTAATCATCTTTAGTTGGTTTGATGGTATCCTGAAACCACTCATCAAAGTCTATAGCATTGACTTGAACAGGTTTTTCAAAATCTACCTTGCTCAAGTTTTGGTTATGATTAGAAAGTAGGGTAGAGCCGCCTTTGAAATTGTCGCCCCATTCTGTAGCGAGGTAGAAGTCGAGTGGTTCATTCTTGATCCAAACGGCTTTATTATAAAAAGTGATAGACGCATCTGCTCTATCTTTTATCAATTGTTTTAGCGGATTTTCTAATTCTGGTTGTGGCTCGAAGATGTGGCATTCGAGGTCATTATTCTTGTCAAGGAATGATATCAGCACCTGACCAGTGTTTGCTCCGCAATCAATATAGATCTGTCGCTTTGCGTTATTTCTTAGGCTTACTCTCTTTGCAAACTTGATAGGATGCACTACATAATCACTTGAAGCGATTAAGCTCTTTTTTAATAAGGACAGTTGTCTTCTCATTATTTGAAAGGCTTAGTGCATTCTGGTTCCATCCGGTTCCATTTGCGAAAGCATCTCTGCTTCAAATGTCAGATATTCTTGCCATCGAGCCATAGCTCTTTCTTCTCCGCAATAGTGCTTCGCTAATCCTATAAACATCTTGTAATGTCCTGCTTCTGAAACCATAAAGTGATGATAGAATTTTCTCAATTCTTCATCTTCAAGATGTAGTGATAGAAGCCTAAACCGCTCACAACTACGTGCTTCGATAAGAGCAAAAGTTAGGAGTTTTTCTAACAACCGATCGTCCATGCTCCCGCCACCTCTTTGAAATTTCAATAACCCCGCGACGTAGTGATCTTTCCTTTGACCTCCAAGCTTTAAGCCTCTTCTCTTGAGTTCGGCGACAACCATCCGAAAGTGTCCCCATTCCTCAGTGACTACAGGAGAAACCTCTTCGACTAGACGCTCATATGCGGGATAGCTCTGGATGAGTGTGATGCCAGAAGTAGTTGCTTTCTGCTCGCAGTAAGCATGGTCAGTGAGGATTTCCTCAAGACTTTTCTCAGTTAAGTTGACCCATCGAGGATCGCTCGGTAGGTTAAGTCCTAATTTGGTTTTTGATTGCTTGCTCGCTCCAGACATGCTAGTTGGTTCATTAAGAAGTCGATTTCGTAGATGATGTATTCTTCATATCCAGATGACCATTGGATACCGATTTTGTCTATCTCTTTCTTTGATAATGTTTTGATATCTCTATTGGATAGTTGATAACCCAGTGGGTATGTATAGGATTTTTTGTTTTGGGATAGCACACCTCTGCTTCCAGCATAACACTCCAGCTTTATTTCTTTACCATCTATAAGTATGATCTTCATCATGTTGGTCTTAGCCACTTCGCCGTAGACAGTTTGGGCCTTTAGGCTATTGATTTTAAGGTTAAGCTGTAAGGAAACCTTGTCTTCGATTTTAACTATTTGTGCTTGACACTTCATCAAGTTATCAGCTTGAAGCTCGTTTTTGACTTCAGGAGGCGTATAGTTGAAGAGAAGTGCTGGGGCAACCTCGATTCTGTATGTTTTGGTCTGTAGATCTATCCCATCTTGCAGTATATTGCACTTCAGAGATTGGCCTAAGCCTTGATGCCATGCTAAGCATGATATCATGATGATGAGATGTGTGATGAGAGATCTGAAGGTCATTCTTGGTGTTGATTGTACGGAAGACATATAAATGATGCAATAATATTAAACTTTTCCATATGTATAGAACCATATTTACGTCAGTATTATTATTAATTATAGCAAGTGGGTGTATGAAGAAGGAGTCGCTTCCGCAAATATCAGTTATGGACTATCCAGAAGTACTTAGGGATAGCACGGTTGTTGAGGATTATCATGGCCAGCAAGTGGCAGATCCGTATCGCTGGTTAGAAGATGACAATAGTGATGCGACAGGCGCTTGGGTCGATGCTCAAAACGATGTAACTCAGTCATTTTTAACGCAGATCCCATTTAGATCTAAGGTCGCAGATCGACTGGAACAACTATGGGATTATGAGAAGTTTTCCTCTCCTTTCAAGGAAGCAGGTGACTATTACTACTTTAAAAATGATGGGCTTCAGAATCAGAGCGTGCTTTATCGCATGAATGATGATGGAGACGATGAAGTAGTCATAGACCCTAATAAGTTCTCAGATGATGGTACGACATCATTAGCTGGCTTGAGTTTTAGCAAAGATGGTAGATATGCCGCTTACTATATCTCAGAAGGTGGTTCTGACTGGAGAAAAGGATACGTATTGGATCTTAAGTCAGGAGAAAAGCTCTCTGATGAGCTAAACTGGATCAAATTCAGTGGTATAGCTTGGGCGAAAGATGGATTCTTTTATGCTCGATATCCAGTGTCTAATGATGGGGATGAACTTTCAGGAAAGAACGAGTTTCACTCTCTTTACTATCACAAATTAGGTGATGACCAGTCCAAGGATGAGTTGATTTATAAGAACCCGGACTTCCCTCTTCGTAACGTTGGTGGAGGAACGACTGAAGATGAAAACTGGCTCGTTGTAGTTGAAAGCGAGTCAACGAGTGGCAATAGTCTACGTGTCAAGAGTCTCACAAGTGATAATGCTAAAATACAAACGGTTATTTCAGGTTTCGATGCCGACTACAATCTTATAGACAGTGATGGAGACAACTTGATCTTACTCACCAACGCAGATGCGCCAAAGCAAAAGTTAGTGACACTTGATGCGCGTAACCCCCAAGGTGCGATGAAGGACTTGATTCCAGAATCTGACGATGTGCTTCAGACTGTATCTATAGCTGGCGGAAAGATCTTCGCAGAGTATTTGCACAATGCATCAAGCCAAGTTAAAATCTTTGACCTTAAAGGAAATTACCTTTCAGATCTTGAGCTACCAGGTATAGGAAATATCGGTGGTATCAGTGGAAAGAAGACTGATACAGAAGCTTTCTTTTCATTCTCATCATATACAATTCCAACATCTATTTACTCTTTGGACACTGAGACATTGAAATATGAAGTGTTCAAGCAGCCGAAGATTGATTTTGCATTCGAAGATTATAAAACGGAGCAAGTCTGGTATGCCAGTAAGGATGGTACTAAGATCCCGATGTTTTTGACATATCGCAAAGACTTAGTACTGGACGGAAGCAATCCTACTATGCTTTATGGTTATGGTGGATTTAATATTTCACTGACTCCAGGGTTTAGTATTTCTACACTTCCACTTTTAGAAAATGGCGGTATTTACGCTGTCGCAAATCTTAGAGGAGGAGGAGAATTTGGAAAGGAATGGCACAAAGCTGGAACCAAGGAGCGTAAGCAAAACGTATTCGATGATTTCCAAGCAGCTGCAGAATTTCTAATTAAAGAAAAGTATACATCTTCAGAAAAGCTTGCTATCCGAGGAGGAAGTAATGGTGGTCTTCTTGTAGGAGCTGCGATGACTCAGAATCCTGATCTATATGCTGTAGCATTTCCTGCAGTAGGTGTGTTGGATATGTTGAGATATCATGAATGTACAATAGGTTGGGC
>CALHUZ010000619.1 GCA_938039305.1 uncultured Saprospiraceae bacterium | reverse complement strand
TATATTATAAATTCTATAAGAAAATGTTAACCTCACCAATAAACATCGTCTTGTAGAGGTTTAATATTAGATTACCTTGAGTTTTCACCTACTAAAACCTGCTGAGATGCCAAAAAAGTTTATTTGGGTTGCCATTGCCGTAATAGCGATGATCGCTTTATACTTCTTTCTGACTGGAAGTACAGAAAGTGACACTGAATACCTAACCACCAAGCCAAGCAAAGAGCTTTTCACAAGACAGATATTTGCTTCAGGCGAACTCAAAGCAAAGAAGTCTCTTAAAATCCGTGCACCAGGTGGTATGCGTGCTGCTAACATCTATCAAACAAGTATCAAAGATCTAATAGCTGAAGGTACAATCGTAAAGAAAGGCGAATACATAGGAAGTTTGGATCGGACAGAACTGGAAGGTAAACTCAGCGAAGTAAGTTCTCAGATCGAAACCGAGATGACCAAACTAGAACAGACAAAGATAGATACTGCTATATCTATGAAAGAAATCAGGGATCAGATAGCTGATGTAGAGTTCAATATGACCAATGAAAGACTCGAGATGGAAAAAAACATCTATGAGCCTGATATGATTATCGAGCAGTCTAAAATTAATTTAAAAAAGTCGGAGCGATCACTGAGACAGCAAAGAAGTAAGCAAGCGCTTATAGAAGTGCAAAGTATAGCTAAGGTCCAAGAAGTAGAAGGTGTCATAAATCAGTTAAAGGGTAAATTAAAGATCCTATCAGAGCTCAGTGGAAAGTTTTCTATAAGTGCACCAGAGACAGGCATGCTTATATACGCTCGTTCTTGGAATGGAAAGAAAACGGTTGGATCACAGATCAGTAGTTGGGATCCAGTGGTTGCAGAACTTCCAGATCTCAGTAAGATGATATCTATCGCATATGTCAATGAAGTTGATATCAGTAAAGTATTGAAAGGACAACTTGTAGATGTTAAGGTAGATGCGTTTCCAGATAAAGTATTTACAGGCAGTATCATACAAGTAGCTAACATCGGTCAAGAACTTCGTAATCAAGATGCTAAGGTATTTGAGATTACAATTGAAATAAATGAAGAAGATGAAGTGATGAAGCCAGCGATGAGTACATCTAACAACATCAAGATATACGACTATGAAGATGTGATATCAGTCCCGCTCGATGCATACTACAGCGATAGCATCGACTATGTATTTATAAAAAATGGAAAAGAACTCATCAAACAAGAAGTTGTAAGTGGACCATTTAACGAAGATCATATCGTCATTGTTAAGGGAGTCTCTTTAACAGATGACATCTTGCTCACCCGTATCAGCGAAGCAGTCACCATAAGGTCTCTGACAGACGAAGAACGAAAAGAAGCTGAAGAAACATTGAAGCAATGGGAGGATGCCAAAAAAGCGTTCGACGATAAGAATCTTGAAACTATTAAAGACAAAGAAGGTTCTTCGAATAGAGATTTAGCTGGAGGTGGTATGATAATCATGGGATAATATAAAACCATGATACAACAATTCATCACCAATTTAGAAATAGCACTTGAGGCTATAGGTCAGAATAAACTGAGATCTTTATTAACAGCTCTCGGAATAATTTTTGGCGTTGCTGCAGTTATCACAATGCTGTCCATAGGAAATGGCGCCAAGCAGGAGATACTTGATCAATTAGAACTTATAGGTACTAACAATATAGTGATCGAAGCTACAAAGCCTTCGGTAGAAGACAATAACGACAGCGAAGAAGAAGAATCAAGTAGCAATGCGTCAGAAAATAAAAAATCATTCACTCCTGGACTTCACTTAAATGACATCAAAACGATAGCACAGATCGTACCAGGTGTCAGTAAAATGAGCTACGAAGTTGAAAAGTCTGCCAAAGTCATTTATGGAAAAATAAGTACCAGCGCTACATCAAGAGGTGTCAACAATGACTTCTTTGCCATTAATAATTTAGAATTAGCAGAAGGATCATTTTTCAATGACATGCAAACCACAAATGGAACTAATGTATGTGTCATTGGTTCAGATATAGCTCAAGTTTTGTTTTTGGGGAAGAGCCCTCTTGGCTCTTTTGTAAAAATGAATGGTGTAGGGCTCAAAGTAATCGGAGTTATTAAAAAACGAGTTATTTCTGAAGAACAACAAGAACGACTATCAGTTAGCCCTTTTGCAAAAGATATATTTCTACCTATCCAAACATTCTTTTTGAGGTATGAAGATCGCTCTTATGTAAGCGCAGAAGATGTAAGTAGAAATGAGCGAGACAAAAAAATATCAAACTATCATCAACTCGATAAAATTATTGTCAAGGTCGCTGATATCAATAAGATAGAACTGTCTGCTTCATTGATAGAACGTGTGTTAAAAAGAAAGCACAATGATCAAGTTGACTTTTCAGTAGCAGTACCCGAACTACTTGTCAAACAACAACAGAGTACACAAGAAACGCTCAATATAGTACTAGCTATCATAGCAGGAATATCACTCCTTGTCGGTGGTATAGGTATCATGAATATCATGCTTTCAAGTGTGATGGAAAGAATCAAAGAAATAGGAGTTAGACGATCCCTTGGCGCTAAGAAAAAAGACATCATACTTCAGTTTTTATTAGAGGCAGTATTGATCAGTCTTGTGGGAGGAATGATAGGCGTAATCCTAGGGGTTTCTGGTGCTCAAATCATAGGCCACTATGCAGATATCAATGCGATAGTCTCTGGGACATCTGTACTTGTTTCATTTGGGATATCATTTATAGTGGGGCTGGTATTTGGTATTCTTCCAGCACAGAAAGCTGCAGACCTTGATCCTATCACTGCTATTAGAAATTAGAATAATCACTATGAGATCGATATATACATTTTCTCGTTACAGATATGCGGCATTATTTCTATTCATGAGTTTCTTTACTCAGTTAGATGCTCAACTAGTCATCAAAGGAGATATCACTGAACTCATTGAGACGGCTAGAAATGGTTCAAGTGCGGCGCTGGTAGCACAGACAAGATTAGAAAATCAATATTGGAGAAACGTATCTTTCGATGCAGGATTTAAACCTCAATTCTCTTTGAATGCCACTCTTCCCAATTTAAACAGGGCTATCAGTTCTATCCCACTACCGACTGGAGAAGAGGCATTTGTCAATAGATCTTTCATGACTAATACTATTGGTTTACAAGTTTTTCAGCAGCTTCCTCAAACGGGAGGGCGGTTTTTCATAAGTAGTGAGTTGCAACGTCTTGATCTTTTTGGCACGAGTACTCAGGATAGGTCAAGTTCATATTTAAGCACACCACTTAGAATAGGGTTCAATCAACCACTATTCCAATTCAATAGTATCAAGTGGGAGCAAGAATTAATGCGTCTTGAATATGTCAAAGCGGAAAAACTCTATGTTGAAGAATATGAAATGGTTGCTGTCGAAGTAGTCAATAGATTTTTTGATCTCTATCTGACAGAACTCAATCTTAAAACTGCACTGATCAATCAGCAGTATCTTGATAGCTTATCAACAACTGCAAAAAATAGATTTAGTCTGGGAAGAATAGGAGAAACTGAGATGCTGCAAGTAGGGTTGAGTGCTTTAAATGCAGAAGCTCTAGTATCTTCCTTAGAACAAGAAAAACAAAACAAGACTGAACTACTTAGGAACTACTTAAGTATCCGAGAAGAGGTCGTTTTTGATCTACAAAATCCAGGCGAAATAGAGGCTTATTTTGTGGATGTAGAGCAAGCACTTTTATTGGCTCAACAAAACCAAAGCCAGATAGCTGACTTTGATCTTAGACTAAAAAATGCACAGTTAGAATTACAAGAAGCCAAAGCAGCTAACAAGCCAGAAGTCACCATCGGCGGAAATTTTGGATTGACTAATTCTGCAAAGTCTCTTGGTAATGTTTTTGGTGGATTAAAAGATCAAGAAAGTCTTCAAATAAGTCTCAGGATACCAATAGCAGACTGGGGTTTGACAAAAGCGCAAAGAAAAATAGCTGAGTCTAGTATAGAGCTTGAAGAGCTATTAATAAAAGATGAAAAAATAAATTTCACCAGAGAGATAGAAGTTACTATAGACCAAATAGAAATAGTTAGAAAGAGATTAGAGCTGGCTAAGACTGCGTTAGCTATCGCAAACAAAAGACAAGACATTGCTAAAAAAAGATATCAACTAGGCAAGCAAGATGCTACTAACTTAAACATCGCCATTCAAGAATACGCTCGGGCTGAGCAAAGTTATTACCAAGCCCTTTGGGAGATGTGGCAGACGCACTATCGCATACGATTATTAACTCTGTATGACTTTCAAAGTAACACACCACTTTCTGCTCCAGAGTTTGAGCAAGAATAATTAGTGGATTCAATTGAAAAAATCATCTCGCAGGCTTATACTTCGATTGGTCTAATATCTTTTGAGCATCTGTAAGTCTACACAACTCATTTATAGAAACATCAGGATTCCGATTCATGAATGCTTTTACAATCTGCCATCCCATATAGTTGCCGGTTTGACCCGGTGATTCGGAAGGCATACCAGGGCTTGTAGGCGCAGGAGAAATCAACTTATTAAATTTGCTTAAGTTGGTTTCATAGAACAAATTGTTGTCAAAAAAGTGAGTCCACATTTGAGTTTCGTTAGACCGACACCAATCCAATTGTTCTTGGGTATACTCAGTTACAATTCTATCTGGAACAAAGTTCAGGATCTGATCCATGATATACAACTTCTTTCCTCCCCAGATCATCAATGACATAAAATCACTCTTACTTGGTGGCAACAGTCGGTCTTCTATCAACACCTCAATGACCTTCCTAGGTAAATGCTCAACGTTATACGTTCTTATTAAGTAACTTGAAAAAAGAGGATTAGATGGCTGTACAACACTATATGGGAATCCATCCCCAAGATACATCTCAAGACCAAGTCCTATTCCATCTTTACCCTTGTCATCAAACACAAATGCCTGGTATGTAAATCCTGAAATGAAAGTATATACATCTGGTAACTGCTCTTGCGGCACATCAAATACTTCTAGATAATTCTGTAGCGCTTGATCTATATAAGGCTTGGCATCAGATAGATCTCCCAGTCTATCTTGGACCTCATCATATAGTTGAGCGAAGCTTGTATCAGCATTAATCTCTATCAACTCTCTTTCCAGCTTAGCCGCATCAGATGCTTGAAGCAGCTGTCCTGCATATAACTGAGCAAATGCAGGATGAGCTTTAGATATACTGTTGTATCCCGCAATTATGTCGTCATCTGGCAATTCATGAATTAACCTATCAAATCTTATGACATCCGTATGGAGTGTCGGAGCTACTGGTTCTAGTTTTTCGGGCTGAATAGCATCCTCTCCACAAGAACTAAAAAGAACGATAGATAGAAGGACCATCGATAGATGGCGCATCTTAATGAGCATGAGTTTGTTTTAAATCTTCGATAAATGGTAAGAGTCAGGAAAGATTCTCTTATTTCAATATCTAACGTCTTAAATTACCGACTGATTATAAATAGTATATTCTTATGGCGACAAAGTTGGATAATAGAAAGCTAAAGGCATTTATTAAAAAAGCATTGGAAGAAGATGTGAGAGATGGTGATCATACTTCCCAAGCATGCATCCCTAAACGGCAAAAAAGCAAAGCAAAACTTCTTGTCAAAGACAAAGGCGTTCTTGCCGGAGTAGCTATAGCCAAAGAAATCTTCACGTATCTTGATCCAAAGGCTAAAATTGATGTCATCATGGATGACGGTACTGCTGCCACATATGGAGATATAGCTTTCTACCTCACTTGCAATAGCCAAGCGCTTCTTAAAGGTGAGAGACTTGCACTTAATCTCATGCAGCGGCTAAGCGGCGTCGCGACGCTCAGTAGAAAATTTGCAAAAGCGACAAAGTCTTACGATGTGACTATACTTGATACAAGGAAAACAACACCGTTATTGAGGTTCTTAGAAAAATGGGCTGTAACAGTGGGTGGTTGTTCTAACTACCGAGATGGTCTATATGACCGAATAATGATAAAAGATAACCATGTCGAAGCGGCTGGAAGTATTACTCAAGCTGTTAAGAAAGTACAGCGATACTTAAAGAAGTCTAATCTCAATCTTGACATGACAGTCGAGGTGCGCAATCATAAAGAACTAAAAGAGGTGTTAGCCCTAAATGCTAATCCACGAGTGATGCTAGACAATTTTAGCATAGAAGACATGAAGAAGGCCGTGAAGTTGATAGGTGATAGACTCGAAGTAGAAGCCTCAGGGGGCATTAAGCTGAATAATGTAAAAGCGGTTGCCGCAACAGGAGTTGATTTTATCTCCGTGGGTGCTCTTACTCATTCAGCTCAAAGCCTGGACCTAAGTCTCAAGATCATCGATTGATCAGTGAGGATAAGTGAGTATTAAAAAAATGAGTAGTGCCCCAAAGAACGCCATGGCAAGCCAGAAGCGTACATCTTTGTGGATGTTTGGTTCGTCTTGAATCATAAAAGAGAGTTGGTTGGTCTAGTAAATCGTACATCATAGTTGTCTTTATTAAAAGTTGGAAAGACTTCCATCAAAGCTCTTTAGCCCCGTAGAATTGATATGCGCAATTGACTTTAGTTATTGGGTATACTCTTCAAATTGCACAAACGATGCCATGGCATTTATCTACCATACGTCTCCTATACCCTTCGCGATACTTCAAAATGAGTCATTATCACATGTAGATTTATGTAAGGTATAGTAGCCTCTATATCAGCCTGTATCATGTATGACATATAGTATATGTCTATGGAGTGTACGAAGTTGCCACTAGAAAAATACCCTTTTTCTTTAGATGGATGACAAGAGTGATTGTAGGGCTTTTTGCACAGAAACTTCATTAATCTCATTTTCCGCCAGAGATATGAAGAAATCATTTTGCTTATGTAAGTCAGCCAAATATTCTTGTTCAGGTTGTCCAGGCGTAGGAATGAGCAGCGCCTTTTTGTGAAGCTTATAAAGGTCCATAATAGTACTATATCCAGATCGAGACACAACTACCCTACTCTCGCAAATCAATTGATTCAGCACTTCGGAATCTGCTAAATCGAAAAAGGAGATGTGGCTAAGACATTGGTCAGAATCAGTCATCGACTTAGAGGCTCCTCTTACGAAGGCGACCTTATAACTTGCCATACTATCATGAGCAAGTGCAGTTAAGAGCTTTTGTTCTAATGCGGTACGGGCTGGTTCTGGACCAGACAAGACCACAGCGACATCATACAATACAGGTAGATCTGTACATCTCTTTAATCTTGACAAAGGGCCTATCCAAATCTTCGGTATTCTTAAAGTCGCTTTAGAAAGACGACCACTTAAACCTTTGTCCCCAGAGACATCAGGGATCCAACATGCATCAAACCGATTGATATAAATCGATTGAATATTACTAGCAGTTGACGAAATGACACTATTGGTATGTGGAATGGTCAATTGATGAGCTATAATCACACTTTCTACGCCTGCACATCTTACACCCAGTCGATGATCTGAAATGATAAGATCAAAATCATGCCATTGGGTAATCTGCTTAGTTATTGTGGCTTCAGCATTAATTGATTTTATGATTTTAGGACCACTTTTTAAGACACTAAGCCAAGCCTTTGATCCAGTGTATGAGATATGGTATGTAGGGAGTTCGGAAAATGAAAGCTCGGGAAACTCCATCTTCAGCCATTCTAATGCCAATCCATCTGAAGCTATGTGTACTTCGTTAGATTCTGAAAGAACTTGAATAAGCGGTACACATCGAGACGCATGACCTAATCCCCAGTTAAGCGGGGCGATTAAGATCTTACGGTTCTTATATTTTGAAAGGAATTCTATGTAATCGACCACAGATCAGTAGTTACAACGGGAATATAGAAATATTCTGTGTTGAACTTCCATTTGGACAGAGAAAGCAAAATGAATCATCACTTTCTATCCACTGCAATTAAACTGATTTGTCTAACCTTATCTCATCATTCTTCTTATCGAAGAACTTGTAGTTGTTAAGAGCAAGATTAGCATCAGCCTTTAGGTTGATCCACTTACTGTACTTCATGTACCATCTCATACGCTGACTTGGAAAGCCATTCGTAAGATGAGATTTGACATATGGATGAACTACAAGTGTCAACTTAGTCTTTGGTCTCGAACTATGAACCATCTCTAAGCTTCGCTCTATATCATCAGTAACTAAAAGACTCGGAGTGACCTTCCCAGTACCTTTGCAGCTTGGACACACTTCTGCTGTCTTAATATTTAACTCGGGTCTCGTACGCTGACGAGTGATCTGCATCAAGCCAAACTTAGTCAGAGGAAGGATGGTATGCTGTGCACGATCAAACTCCATAGCCTTTCTGAATCGCTTAACCAGCTTCGCCTTATTTTCAGGGTTGCGCATATCGATAAAATCGATAATTATGATACCACCTAAATCTCGAAGCTTCATCTGTCGAGCGATCTCATCTGCAGATTCTAAGTTAACAGACAAGGCTGCACTCTCTTGATCCACACTCTTCATCTTAGGGCCACTATTGACATCGATGACATGCATCGCTTCAGTATGCTCTATGATTAGATAAGCTCCACTCTTCATAGTCAATGACTTTCCAAATGAAGATTTGATCTGCTTAGTTATACCAAAGGATTCGTAGATGGGCCTTTTCCCAGTGTATTCACTTAATATCTTCACTTGATCCTTGGCTATCGTTCCGAGATAATCTTTTAGACTATTGTAAGTTCTTTTGTCATTGACTACGATTCTATTGAATGAATCGTTGAGTATATCTCTAAGTATCGTTTCTGTCTTATCTAATTCTTTCAGTAGAAGCTGATGCCTCTTGGCATCTTTTAGCTGCTGAAATACCTGATCCCATTTTTCTGTAAGTGCTAAGATATCTTCATGAATATCTATGACCTTCTTTCCTTCGGCAGCTGTTCTAACGATGACGCCAAAATTCTTAGGCTTAATGCTTTCTACTAGATTCTTTAATCTTTTCCGCTCTTGCTCGGTAGGGATTTTCTTTGAGACAGCTATGATATTCTTAAAAGGACTGATGACAACATATCGTCCAGGGATGGTAATCTCACAACTTAATCTTGGACCCTTAGTAGATATAGGTTCCTTCAAAACTTGAACCAGTATTGGGTCACCTTTCTTTAGGACATTTACGATACTTCCTTTCTTATCTATATCCTGAGGGATACTGAAGTTGTCCAACTTAGAAGTTGAAATCTTCTTCTTCGTTACTCCATTAGTATACTTCGAGATGGAAGATAACTTAGGGCCGCAATCTGTATAGTGTAAAAAGGCATCTTTAGTGTGACCGATCTCGACAAAAGCGGCATTTAATCCGGGCATCGTCTTCTTGATCGTACCTACGTAAATGTCCCCTACGTTAAAATCGTTACTGAGCTTTTCCCGATGTAATTCTACGAGCTTCCGATCTTCTAGAATGGCAATATCTACCTCATCTCCTGAAGAATCAATTATTAATTCCTTATCCATAAATATATCTATAGAGGCACACTCGTGCGCCTGTCAGCAGAAACTGATGAAAATCAGATGAGAGAGATATTTGAGGATAACACAGAGTTTGAGTGCTCCATGTTAGAAGCTAAAATCAGTTGATGGCTTGAAATCTGCTGAGATTTAAAAAAAGAGTAAGAAGTAATCTGAGATTACTTCTTCTTCTTGTGTCTGTTTTTTCTTAATCTTTTCTTTCTCTTGTGAGTAGAAATCTTGTGTCTTTTTCTTTTTTTACCACACGGCATAAGCTGTTTCTTTATAGTTTATAGTCCTCAGACTAACTTATTTACATTGAGCTTGATAAACTGAAGCTTTGGCATTATCTCCTTTGGCGCCATATAGTTGGGCAAGTAGACAATTGGTCATTTTATTGTTAGGCTCTATCTCTAAAGCCCCTAATAACCTTTGCTCCGCTTTTTCAAGCTGGTTTGTTTGGATTGCGAATTTCGCTATATTATTGATGACAGACACGTTTTCGGGAAAGTTTTTATTCAGTTCTAGCAAAAGCTTTACACCCTGCATAGGGTTCTCAGCTGGTGGATGCTCTGCTAAAATCACTGCCCTATTAGTCTGATAGCTCAGGTCATTAGGGTCTAATGAAATCGCATTTTCTAGTGCCTCTAACGCTTTAGATAGGCAAAGTGATTGCTCCTTATCTTTCTCTGACCGCTTAACGCAAAGTGCATAAGTCGTACCAGCGATACCCCACGAAGAAGCATCCTGAAGACCTAAAGCGACTTGCTCGGCGTAGTGTCCTGCTATACCGACCTCTCCTGCATCATACCAGACTGAAGAAAGATCTTTGTATACTTCAATCCTCTCTTCATCACTTGCTTCTTCTAACTGTGCCTCTAAGAGCTGTATCCGTGTCTTATTATTATCACTTAAAGAAGAAGCTGCTTCTTGCTTTAAGATATTAACATCCGTGGACTGAAGATTGAGAGATCTACTCTTCTCTCTCACAAGTAGGTCTTGAGGCTTTGTTCTCATGGCCATTAATAGGATCAGAAGTACCCCAAATCCTGCTAGAGTAAGTAGTTGTGTCTTTTTTAAAGCCATTTACTTTAGTGACTCATCTTTAGGTAAAGAAACCACCGAAGCCTTGACCTGCTCTACAAATAACTTAGCAGGTTTAAATGCAGGTATAAAGTGTTCTGGTATTTCTAATGATACATTCTTCTTTATATGGCGGCCGATTTTTTTAGCTCTCTTTTTGATTATAAAAGATCCGAATCCACGTATATAAACATTTTCACCTGAAGAAAGGGTATCCTTTATTTCATTAAAGAAAGTCTCCATTGACACCAAGACGTCTACCTTTGGCACTCCGGTTTTCTCAGATATTAAATTAACTAGTTCAGCTTTGCGCATGGGTAATTTAAATAGTTGGTTCTTAATTAGTTACGTGAACCTCTGTAGGAAACACGAGAGCGACAAATTTCGCATTTTTATTTAGTTATCATAACTTTTGTCGATATTTTTGAGGACCTTACATATAAGTCATAAATGCAATATGTTACATTTGCGACAAGCATCATCACACTATAAAACAAATCACCTATATGCTCTTATCCATGACTGGCTACGGGAAAGCCAAAGGATCATACAATCAAAAATCTTATACTATCGATGTAAAAACATTGAATGGGAAAGCTTCTGATTTAAGACTTAAATCCCCTACCTACTTACGATCTAAGGAGATTGAGCTTCGACGGATCATCATGGGTCATGTCATGAGAGGTAAGATGGATTGCACTATTACCGCCCAGGATTCGGAGAGCGATAGTGACTATAAATTGAACCTTCCTTTAGTTGAATCTTATCTCCAACAGCTGTCTTCACTTTCTGAAAAACATAATTTACAAGGTCAAGATTTACTTCAGACTATTATCAGAATACCCAATGTCATCCAACCAAATGATGATGATATAGATGAAAGCGAATGGACATTTATACTCGATCTATTAGATCAAGCCATCGTTGAGCTCAATTCTTTTAGGAGTAAGGAAGGAGCATCTCTTTTAAATGATCTCACACAAAGAGCAACTGCCATAAAGGACTTATTAGAGACCGTGGAAGAGCATGAAGAAGAGCGTCATAAAGAACTCATCAAACGCATCAGAAAGTCTATAGAAGACAATCTGCTGAATGAAAATATAGATGAAAACCGTCTAGAGCAAGAGATCATTCACTATGTAGAGAAATTAGATGTTCATGAAGAGAAAATCAGATTGGCTCAGCACTGCAAATACTTTTTAGATACAGTCAATAGTGACACTCCTGATAACGGTAAAAAACTCAATTTTATCTCCCAAGAGATGGGCAGAGAGATTAATACACTTGGTTCTAAGGCGCAGTATAGCCCTCTACAGCAAGTGGTCGTTCAGATGAAGGTGGAATTAGATCAGATAAAAGAACAATTAGCTAACGTACTCTAACTGATCACTATAATCCTATTCATAAAACGCTCATAAAAGAAGCCAACGATTAGTATCTTGCCTCATATTAGCTATTGATCTTATGCCCGCATGTACCACAAATGGAATCAAGATAAGCGTCATCACACGTTATGAGGCACAACATAGTAGTATACCAGAATCACGATATGTCTTTAGCTATAAGATCACTATTATAAATGAAAGCGATCATACCGTACAGCTGTTAAGCAGACACTGGTACATCAACGATTCTAATTGTAACAATAGAGAAGTCAAAGGAGAAGGCGTCGTAGGTGAACAACCGATACTTTCACCTGGCGCATCACACTCATATGTTTCATGGTGTCCATTCAAAACTGAAGTGGGCATGATGAAAGGCTACTTTATAATGAGTAGGCAGATAGATGATGAACTAATCAAAGTAGACGTGCCTGATTTTACAATGGTTGCTACCCCTAGATTAAATTAAAAACACTTCGATTTAATGAACAAACTTAAGCTCAATGGCTTCGTTGAGCTGGAGATCTTGTTGCATAGCCACGCTGTTAGCTGTGTTCTTCGATATGTATCTAATTCCGACAGTATTGGGTGTGCTCCAACCGACATTATCGGCTCTAATGATAACAGTATTAGCCACACCAGGGCTAACCGAAAGTTTTAGTTTTCTGCTTGTCCTTTCTAATGATATTCTTTCAAATACCCATTCTCCATTGACGCTTATAGAAACTCTGTCTCCGTCTTTTCTAAGATGATCAAATAGATCTAGCTCAAAAAACGCACTATCCACTCTGATCGTTTGTGATGCAACTATGTTAGGTGGAATCACTGCTTCTATCTTTTCTGTTTCCGGTTCAGGGGTCTCTTCCGCTGGCTTTGGCAAAAAGAAAGGATCTATGTCATTACCACTAGCATCAGTTGATTTGGCGACCACGATGTTTTCTAATTCTGGCAAAGTGGGTGGTATGATTTCTCTGATATTCTGTTCGGGAGGTATCTCATCTCCAGTCATCATTTCTACAGGAAGACGCTCTGGGTAAACTACTTTTAAGTAATGAGGCTCTTCAAGAAGGTTCAGTACATTCCAGTTATACTTTTTGAAAAACTCATCTAACTTCCAAGCATAGCCAGACCCATACTGATTGATCTTTGGAAGTAACTCATAGTTGTGAAAATAGTATCCTTTTCCAAAGGCTTCATATCCTTGAGGCACTTTCTTATCATTGATATAATTGTTAATGTCGCCTACTAATTTTTCTATAGAAGTAGCTACAGATAAAAGATCAGATTTCTGATCTTGGCTCCCCAGTTCTGAAATACAAGCACGAACCCAACCCAGTTCTTTTTCAATTTTGCTCAATCCATTGATTACTCCGCTTTGGCTATCAGCTCTGAGTTGCCTCACTAATTTTTTTATATCATAATGAAGCTCTAACAAGGCGGTATAGACTCTCTTCTTTTCAGGAGTCATCACTTGATCGTGATAGACACGCTGATGGAGCTTTTCAAAAGTCTTTACGATGTTCCTAAATTTATCATAGTTCTTAAGCGTCAACTCTATCTCGCTATAGACTAACTGAATATTGGAGAACTTCTCCATATCTCCATTGTCTATAATCTGATCTAACTTCTTCCTATCCTTACTGAGAAAGTCAATAACATCCTTTGCTTGCTCGATAAGAGACCAGTTATTAACTGGCATTTTATTCCTTATTGGATCTTGCTTAAGTTCTTCATACAACTCTAAAGGAGAATCACCTCCTCTCACTAAGTTGTTGTCTGCAAAAAGATTAGGTGGTAGATGCGTTGAAGTATTTTGTATCCCTTTATTAGAAGGCAAGTCTACATGCTTTGTTACTTCACTGTTATAGTTCTCATAAACTTGAAAAACGATGACCATTCGATGGATCGACTCATTTAGAAATCTTATCTCCTTATTCAGAAAAACCCTTTGCTCGTCAGTTAAGGCCTGACCATTGAGGTTAGAAGCGAAGGTGATAAGGAGTAATATGATACACCGTATTATCATAATAGCAATAACGTCCTAATTAAGTTAAGAAGTCCCGAATAGCAAAGTTATAAATTTACTTTAACGTCCGATATGTACTAATAAGACGGAAATATCTGAAGGAGACACACCACTGATGCGACTTGCTTGACCTAAAGTTCTTGGCCTGATCTGATGGAGCTTCTCACGAGCTTCACTAGAAAGTGCTAAGATAGGACCATAATCGAAGTCATCGCGAAGCACTAATTCTTCTAACCGATTCATTTTTTCGACCTGCTCTCGCTCCTTGCTAAGGTAACCTTCATACTTGAGATTGATCTCTGTAGAATTGATATGATCGTCATCATGCTGCTCCAAGAAGGCATCCAAAGCAGGTAGTACCTTTCTTATCTTCTGGATCCCAACATGTGGTCTCGAGATCACCTTCCTCAGTTTAACCTGTTGCTTTAATGGAGATGATCCTTCTTGTTCTAACCAATTGTTTAGAACGTCAGGTGCAACCGAAGCATCAGATATATACTTTTCGATGTCTACCATCGCCTGCTTTTTATCTGATACTTTCTGAAGGCGATCATCTATCCCTTTCATTCCTAAAGCATCCACAAGTGGTGTAAGTCTAAGATCAGCATTGTCCTGCCTGATCAAGATGCGATACTCTGCTCGAGAGGTAAACATACGATATGGCTCCTTCGTGCCTTTGTTAACGAGGTCATCTACAAGCACACCGATATACGCATCAGATCGCTTTAAGACAAACGGACCTTCTTCATTGATCGCAAGATGCGCATTAAGCCCTGCCATTAATCCTTGGCAAGCTGCCTCTTCATATCCAGTTGTCCCATTGATCTGACCAGCAAAGAAAAGATTGCGGACCAACTTGGTCTCAAGGTTAATCTTCAGCTGTGTAGGTGGAAAAAAGTCATATTCTATGGCGTATCCTGGACGAAACATCTTCATTGATTCGAATCCTGGCACCTTGCTAAGAGCTTTGAATTGTACATCTATGGGTAGTGATGAAGAAAATCCATTGACATATATCTCACACGTATCCCAGCCTTCAGGTTCGACGAATAACTGATGTCTGTCCTTATCGGCAAATCGATTAATCTTATCCTCGATCGAAGGGCAATAACGTGGCCCTAGTCCTCTGATTCTACCATTGAACATAGGAGACTTATCGAATCCTTTCTTTAGTTCTTCGTGGACCTCATTACTTGTATAAGTGACATGACAAGGAAGCTGCTTAGTGAGCTTTCCTCCAGTCATAAAAGAGAAGTTTTGCGGGTCTTCATCGCCTGGTTGAATCTCCATCCTTGTGTAGTCAAGACTTCTACCGTCGATCCTCGGTGGGGTCCCTGTCTTCATTCTACCAGACTCAAATCCTAATTCTCTCAATTGCTCTGTGATACCCGTAGATGCCTTTTCACCTGCACGACCTCCTCCCAGTTGTTTCTCACCTATGTGAATCAATCCATTGAGGAATGTTCCATTAGTTAAGACAACTGACTTCGCATTAATCTCTAATCCGATACTTGTTCTTACGCCGCAGCAACCACCGTCCTTAACAATGATGCCACTGACCATCTCTTGCCAAAAGTCAATATTCTCATGAGCCTCTAACATGGCCCTCCAAGTCCCAGCGAACATCATTCGATCACTCTGAGCTCTTGGACTCCACATAGCAGGCCCTTTAGATTTATTGAGCATTCTGAATTGAACCGTGCTTGCATCGGTGACTTTAGCAGAATAACCATTGAGCGCATCTATCTCTCTAACGATCTGACCTTTAGCAACACCGCCCATGGCAGGATTACAAGACATCTGTCCGATCGTCTGCAAATTCATCGTAGCGAGCAAGACTTTTGAGCCCATATTTGCAGCAGCGACAGCCGCCTCACAACCGGCGTGTCCAGCACCGACCACTATTACATCATAAGTAGGAAACATACTACAAAGCTAAGTCGTATCCAGTTCAAAAACTCAACTCTTCAGATTAATGTTAACAAACCGCGCGATGAACCCGTCTATAGCTCAGTATCATACTTGATACAAACATCTACAAAGCCATAAAAGTGAGAGAAGCTTACCTTCTCAGTAAGAACAAGCATCTATGGATTTGTCTAATGTATATTTGACATATGAAGAATCTACTTATCGGGCTGATAGTTGTACTTATCGGAGGAGCTGGCTTCTTGGCAAAAGACTTATATAGCACTGTTCATGAGCGCAAGCAAAAGATGGAAGATTATGCTGAGGTCAATATGGTCAACTATGAGTTGTTCAATATGCAGCTATGGAAAGAGAAGGCCTTGAATATTATCGATGCTGAGATAAAAGCATTCAACTTTACAGAAGAAACATATGTGGCTTTAGATGATCAAATCAAGAGCTATGTCAATGCTATGTACAAGATCTATTTTGAGCAAGGAGAGCTATCTAAAGTAATCATAGCGGAAGTCAAGAATAACTCTGATATCAATCCATTCATCGTGAAAATGGTTGAGTCTCAAGTCCCAGACTTAATCAAAAGTCTCAATCTAAAGCCTCAGATACCTGTACTTTCAAAGCAGATCGTCTCTGAAATAAGAGCAAACGAACCATTGATCAAAGAATATCTACAAAAAGAATTACTTCGTCTGGTTTTAGATGAAGATACAGCTGAGTACATTGATAGAAGAGAGTTGGTCTACGCCAAATATAACCAACCCAATCTCGCAGCTACTGATACCTTCTTAAAGGCAGAAGTAGCTCAACTGGACACTTCGATAAATCAAAAAATACTTTGGCTTTGCTTAGTCTTTCTTGGAATCATCATAGCTGCAATAGTAATAAGCAAAGTTGCAGGCACGAGCTACATGGTTGGAGCACTGACCATAGCATCTGTGATTTTATTGATACTTGGTGTATCAATGCCTATGATCGACATCGATGCCCGGCTGAATTCTTTTGCTTTTAATCTTTTTGGAGAGCCTATTACATTTGATGAACAAATCATCTACTACCAAAGTAAGTCAATCGTAGAGGTCACTAAGACTCTTTGGCTTGGCGGTAGTTGGGATCTGAAGTTAGTAGGAGCACTTGTCTTACTTTTCAGTATAGTCTTTCCATTTTTCAAGCTATTGCTATCTGGACTTTATGTTGTTACTGATAAGATTAAGACTAGCAAGTTTGCTAAAGGTGTCATTTTTCATCTCGGCAAATGGAGTATGGCAGACGTCTTTGTAGTGGCTATTTTTATGGCGTATATAGGTTTTTACGGCATCATCTCAACTCAATTAAATGGTATATCTCGTAATGATGGCGGATTCGCCGTGGAAACCGTTAACTATTCGAGACTTGCACCAGGTGCTTTTTTCTTCACTGCATACACTATTCTCTCGATTTGTATCAGTATTGTGATCAGTAGGTTAGACGGATCATCGGTTAAGAACCCTTAAAACCCAATCAAATATGGGTTTTGAGGCGATCCATACATATGGCTTAAATTGATATTCAATAATTGTTGCTAATCTACTGCCCCTATGACAGTGATGAGTGACTGATTATCAGGTATATTTGTGTCGTGATCTTCTACAAATCCATCATCCAAGGTAGGCTAGCATTCGGCACTCAAAAGAGTTACGACAAAGTCGTCAAAATGTTCGAATACAGGACAGAAACATATTACAAGAACGATATCATGTTGACTCTTGAAGATGTTTTCAATCCCGAAGAGCTATGTCTCTATGTTCCGCGATTCGTTGGCAACGCTTCTGACAAGAATTTTAAGAATACGAAAGACTTGCTGAACTACTGCTCACAGTTTGCTGTAGCTGGGTCCATGCAACTATGGATGATAGACGAAGGGAAAGTCTTAAACCATGCGAGCATCGCTCCAGACAGCGACAGGACTGTTGTAACACAGTTTAACAAAGGAGACGAGTTCTTCAAAGAAGAAAAGAACGAAGAAGCATTAGAAGCATTTAGCAAGACTATTGAATCATTTGAGAAGCATGGTCAAGCTTATGAGCGTAGAGGTTGGGTTAATCTTCGATTGAAGAACTATAGTGATGCACTATACGACTTTAATAAGGCTATAAAACTGGACGATTCTATTGCATTCGCATATTACGGCAAGGGTATTATCGCCGCTAATGAAAACAATACAGAGGATGCGATCGAAAACTTTACTCAGACAGTAAAAAAATCTGTCGCTCTTGAATCCCTTCACTGGAGAGGAAGACTTCGTAAGGCTCAATGTTTGATTGAAATCGAAGATTGGGAAAAGGCAGTTTTTGAACTCAAGTTCTTTACTAAGAGAAAATTCGATCCTAAATCATCTAACTTCAGAAGAATGCCTAAGGCTTTAGCACTTTATGGCCAGGTACTCACAGAAATGGGAGAACATAAAGAAGCGATAGAAGCCATTGATCAAGCGTTTGAATTGCTGTCTGACGAAATGAAAGAGATGAATCAAGCTGATGCATACTTCTATAGAGGTAGAGCAAAAAAAGAATTGGGTATCAAAGACTTCTCAGCTGATATAAAGCAAGCTTCAAAACTGGGTTCAAGTAAGGCGAAG
>CALHUZ010000618.1 GCA_938039305.1 uncultured Saprospiraceae bacterium | reverse complement strand
CTTTAGAGTAATTGTCTAAGTCGTTATCAGCAGAAACCCAATCTCGTTCTTTTGACTTACCAGCACAAGGATGAAAGACAGTATGGTTTCCTAATTCATGACCATGATCTGCAAGTGCCTTCCACTCTGATGATCTCTTTTTAAAACTATCAGAATCAGTATGTACATAGAATGTAGCTTTCAAATCATGCACATCTAAAACTGGTCTAACATTATCCAAGTGAACATGGAGTCCATCATCGTATGTCAAAGCGATTGCGCTTTTTTTACCATTCCAGATTCCCAAATCTACATCCTCATTTATATCTGAGTTCGGTTTGCCGCACATCAACGCAGCAAATAAAATGAACAACATCAAAACTCGAAATAGCAAACGCATGATTGCGTTCATTTCCTATAATCCAAAGGCGGCTTACGATCACCTATGAAAGCCTCATATTTGAAATTAGGCCCTTTCAGCCGGTCTAATTCTTCCTTGGCTTTGGCTAACAAATCACCATCTCTAAAGAAGTCGATTGCAGATAGAGCTAATGTCTTAGCAGCAAGGATCATCCCTTTCTTTCCAATCGTCGTACCTCCTGCAGCAACTGCTTGCCACGTATGTGCCGATGTGCCAGGAACCCAGGTCGCGGTGCGCAGTCCAGCAGTTGGAACTGCCCAACTGACATCGCCTACGTCGGTAGAGCCTCCTTGTCCTTTCTTGATTAATTTGAAGGGAGCTACGTTCTTGACATGATTGACTGATACATTAGAAGCATATTCAAAACTCTCTATGATCTTGTTAGCATACTCTTCTTCTTCAGTGGTGTATTCTATTCCGCCTAAAGCAGACAAATTATCATGGACCACTCGAGCCAGTGTTTCATTAGGAAGTACATTAAACAAACCATGAATGACTTCGTATTCCATTTTAGTCTGCGAGCCTTGAGCTGCTGCTTTGGCTATCTCTACCATCCAGTCAAAGTTCTGCTTTACCATTTGCATTTCTGGATGTCTACAATAGTAGAATACTTCTGCAAACTCTGGAACTACATTAGGCGCTTCTCCCCCACTCGTTATAACGTGATGAATCCTTGAATCAGGAGAAATGTGCTCTCTCATTTGATTGACCATTGCATTCATCGCTTCTACTCCGTCTAATGCTGATCTTCCATTCCATGGCGAACCAGCTGCATGAGATGCTACTCCATAGAATCTAAATTTTGCAGACTTGTTGGCTAACGATGATGCGGCATTTGCAGAATTACTATTGCTTGGGTGCCAATGCAAGACTGCATCTACATCATCAAATAATCCTTCGCGAACTAAATAGACTTTCCCTGCTCCGCCCTCTTCTGCAGGGGTACCGTAAAATCTCAGCGTTCCTTTCACATTATTGGATTGCATCCATTCCTTGACTTCTATCGCTGCCGCCATAGAACCAGCTCCAAACAAGTGATGACCACAAGCATGACCTGCATCTACATCGTCTCTTTTCTCACGAAAAGGAGATGCCGTCTGGGATACACCAGGCAGTGCATCAAACTCTCCCAATATCGCAATCACGGGCCTCCCTGAGCCATAACTTGCTACAAATGCCGTAGGTATATCAGCGACTCCCGCTTTAATGGAAAACCCTTGAGCAGATAGCTTTTCTTGTAGTAAGCCCGAACTCTTTTCTTCTTGGTAACCGACTTCTGCGTAATTCCATATTTGCATGGCAGTAGAGAAGTAATCTTCTGCTTTAGCGTCTATATCAGAAATGATTGATTTTTTGTCTTGATCGAATTGAGCACAAAGTTCTATTGATAAGAAGCTACTCAACAAGAAGAGAATGATCCGGTACATATGTTTCTTTTAAAGGTTTTAAATTAAATGAACTGGCTGGTCTTAAGGCACAACTACACTTTCCTTAACAAACAAGGTATTTCTGTTCTGTCAATGCAGATAAGGATTTTGAATAAATATAACTAATTAGCCCGAAAGGGCTTTGGCTATAATTCTCCCCGAATTCTCTCTTAATGCAGAAAATCAAGATACTCACTTAAGAGATTTCTCGGCTGTTGCTCGAAATGAAAAAAGCCATTAAAAAGTCTCTGGATGAAAATAGCCATGAGCGTTATCCGTCGCTGCCAAGAGCGTCGTTACTTTTCCAGAAGCTACATGTATGGATTTTATCTGAAAAGGAGTTTTGAACAATTCTAAGCTATGAAATACGACATGCTTCCCGTCTTGTGACCAGCACATGCTACCGCCATTGGCATTTGTGTCATCCAATAGATTCCTTTCTTCACCCTTATCAACATCATAGAGTATCAAGTCAACATCTGAATAAGATTCATTTCCACCTGAGAAGACGATTGTCTTGTTATCAGGAGCATAGTCTGGATCGTGATCTCGTGAAGTATTTGTTGTTAAAGCTGTAATATTCACAACTGTATCTTTGCTTTGTTCATAAGTCCCACGTTGCAATTCTAATTTAGTAAGATCAAAATCGAGCTGATTATCAGTAAAACCCATAAAGATAATTTCAGAATCGTCTATTGAAAAATTGCAATCTATAGCCCAATGGTGAGAAAGCACTTTCGCACCTTTCCCTTGATCATCAGTAGATATTAATCTCCATTGAAAAGCGTTATTGAAAGGCACGTCGGCACACATCAATATTTTAGAGCCATCTTTATTCCAGCGACAAACTCCTTGAGCATTCCATCCGTAATCTGACAACTTTATAATCACCTGTGGATTCGAACCATCAATATTTGCTACAACGAGTTCTGCTTTTTCATAGCCATCATGATTCTTATCTGGATTAGCAGGAGATCGATAAACAAGAAATTTCGTTTTGTCAGGATGCACCTTTGTCCACCAAAAATCATAAGATGGATCGCTTAAGATCAAGCTTTCCTTATTGTCTTCTAACAGATATATCTCGTTATGCCCTTTCGGATTTTTTGAAAAAAGCAGTTTGTCTACAAATACCTCTGATTCCAGAGTGGTATCTGGTTTATTAATTTCCGATAGATCTTCACTACAGCTTATGAAAGAAAGTATGATGAAGAAAGCTAATTGGAAATATTTCATGTCAATATGGTAGATGCCTACCTTAAACGCACAGATATCGTATCAATTATTTACTTTAAGTAATCCGCCAGTCTTTCATTGATAAAGTAATCCCAGCCGCCCTTGCAGCTCTCAACTGTGAACTCTGGGATCTCATCAGGAAAATCCTCTAAGACATGATTAGTAAGTGTAAGAGCAGTGCCAGCTCTAGATTCCTTCAACTCCCATGTAGTGGTAGATGCACCTGGAATATCCTTAAACGTCCATTTGTAAACTAGTTTGGTTCCTTCTTCCACTTCAAGAACCTCCCATTGGTGCAAGAAATCTTGACTTGGCGCCTTGATATTAAACTGGGTTTTGAAACCCACTTTTGCTTCAAAAGCAGGTATCTCAGGAAAGTACCATTCGTGCATCTTGCGAAGATGAGATATGGCAGCCCACACTTCGGCTATTGGCTTAGGATAAGTACGCTTAAAAACGATTGGGTCATCTGTAGTTTTCATCGATGTAATCTAAAGATATTTTTGGAATATTAATATCGATAGCTTTGGGTGTTAAAAAAAGGAGTGTGCACCCTCCTTTCAAGATGGTTGGTCACAGACTCTTTTAACTATAACTGCTCCAGCATCTCATCCACTTCTGCATCGAGCTCCATACTTCTTTTATCATAATTCTTGAACCACATGACAGTCGTCACTGCCCAAGATGTAAAACATATCGG
>CALHUZ010000617.1 GCA_938039305.1 uncultured Saprospiraceae bacterium | reverse complement strand
TTGAGGCTCAGATTACGATCCAGCAGGTCATTAGAGAATTAGTTCAACTGAACGAGGGACAGCCATTCACATATACAAGGGACGAACTTGTGAAGATGCTTGACGAGGCACTTAATGAAAAATAAATCTATTATGAAAAGTGCATCAGCATTAATGCTATTGTTAAGCTTGACGATAATTGTATAAAAGTAATCTATGTCAGCAATCGATACATACAAGCATAAGCTGTTAGGTTTTATCAAATGTGAATCGGATTATGATTTTGTACTTAATAGCGGAACTAGAGACATTGCACTGTATAAACTTGAAGAAAACATTCCAGAAAGTGAATATGATTTCGATGGTCATCTAAATGACAAATTAGTTGGCGGAGGAAGTGGAGAGGCGCCTACTTTTGGAATTTCTTATCCAAATGTATTTAAGTTTTTTGATGGTTCAGAATTCGATAATTTCAAGCGGTTATCATGAACATCAGAAAGGAAATAAAAGATGGCAATGAATTATACCTATGGTTTAATGGCAAGTTAATATTTAAAAAATGGCTAAATCAAGGTTGTTCAAAAGTTTTTGATAGAGGTGCTTGGGATAAATATACAAGCCATAGTATTACTGATTTTGACCTACGTGAGTTGCCAACTGTATTCGCTATTAAATCTCAAGTCTATTTGTTCACGTCGATAGACGGTGGAAGAGAAGTTGGGATTACAAGTGGTTATAGGCCAGATCATGTCTTTGAGTACGATGAATCGGGGAAAGTCGAATACGCATTCATTGGCGATATTCAATTGTGCGAGTTGCAAAAGCTTGAACCAGGAAATGAAGCTATTGCAATAATTAGATTCCTAGCTCATCAGCCAATAGAGCAGTATCTACAAATAGGGCAAGAATGGTGGATTCATGAAGGCCCTGTTAAAGTTGGGGCTGCGAAAATAATTGAAATTGAATTAAAAGAGTAGTTGCTAAGCGCCTTCTTGTTTTTGCCTAATTCTTAGTGTTATTTCTGGCTTTCGCCAAATGGAACCCATTAATAGGAGCCTTTGAGGTGTAATTATGGTTCTTAGCCTTTTGCAGAGGATGAACCTATAATAGAATTTATTCCTACATATTGGGATTTAGAAATTGGCCTTATTCATTTTAGAGTAAGAAGCGATAAAAGCCGTTAAAAATTATAAGGTGTGTGAGCATAACAAGATGACCAAGAAGGTAACCTTAATGGCCTGAGGCCCAATCATTAACGTGCTAATAAAGCGAGTTTTTAGAATTTAGGTTTTTATCGTTTCTGGAACGTTAAGAAATGAATACAGCCTTGGGTTTTTCTCTCTTTTTTGCCAAGAAAAAAGAGAATAAGATATTAATAAACCAATATGGATAGACTTTGCCCCCACTCTAAAGGGCGTAGAACCGTAATTATCATAAAAAATCACTCTAAACAGTGATTGATCAGGATCTAATCTGATCTAACTTCATGCTTATATTATTCTGCACTCTTAGGGTTGTATCAATCTATAGATGAGGCTAATTATCAGCCAACACATAATATTTACAAAGCGAAAAAGTATGAAGTCACTTATCATAAAACAGACAGTAGTAATTCTGATCCTTGCATTGACGAGTCTTCCTGCTATGTCGCAAGAGTTTGTCACTGCTTCACCTAAAATAACAAACCAGCTGAAAGGCGAGTTAGATTATGCCAATGGAGGATTAGAATTCACGCTAAGACAACACAACGGTGAGCATATAAGAGGCAGTATAGATACAGAAGGAATGATTCATTTCAATTTGCCCGAATTTGATATCAAGGCTTTGTATAATGACATTAACCTAGGAAATTATAATTTTCAAAGCTTATTTGATATGCAAACTTGTGAGGATAAGGATCTTTTTGGTGAGACTCCATTTGATGAAGTGTTTTCGCAAAAATACGAATCTATATCCATAGAAAAGTATGGCATAAGAGTAGGGACGTTAAGCCCTGTTTCCGATAAAAAGGTGTTAGGTAATAATCAATACAGCAGTGATAGTTTGACTGTAGGAAGCAAGTATCATTGGTTTTATGTTGATCGATCTATTGACTACACAGAAGAATGCTCGAAAACTTCCTTCCATGGCATATACGACATTGAAGTGATTGTTAGTGCAGATGTTCAGTTAAATAAAGGTTGGAATTTTATAAAAGAGTCGCTTGTTGAGATTCAAGATTATAGTAAGAATGATTATCACACCAAAATACCAAAGAGAATACATTTCACAACTGTCTCTCCTGAGGCGAAGGAAGTTAAATGGTTTATAAAGCAGACCAAAAAGGATGAAGATATACAAGTCGCTAAGGTGTTATACAATTATGTAACGATCACACAAGAGCAATTTGAAAAGTGGGCACCTGATGAATTAGGTGATTTATCGGTGACCAGCAAAGAATACGGTAATCCACCCAGAGGACGAAAAAACAAAAATAACATTCACTTAGTCTATGCTGATGAAGCTCAAGAAAAGGAGATAGATCTCTATGTAGTCGATTACTCTAAGAATCCTGGTGATATAGAGATGATAGACTTTGCATATGCCATGGAATACGAAGGAAAGGAGGAAAAGGATATAAAACCCTATATCGCACAATACAGAGAAGCAGAGAATACGACACAGCTATTATATAAAGTTGGAGATAGAGTATTTGTAGAGGCCTCTGGTAAGAATATTAATGCTGAAGACTTATGGGGCTATATTGAAAAATTGAATGTAGAGAAGCTACCATGACAAAATATGAATACGATACAAGACTTTTGTCTTGAATGAATACTAACAAAAATGGTAAAGAGAAGAATAACTACTCCCAGCAATGGTTATTATATTATCTCTGGACAGTAGAGGCACAGCATCTACTTACCTTTAGTATTCATTAAGACAAATTAAAACACTTAGGTGATCGAACATATCTTGAAAGAAGCATTTGACGAGCATTTTGAAGCTCCTCTTGAAGCTTGGAAAGCCCTTGCTGACTTGTGCGAAGTAGTTAGTTTTAAGAAGAATGATAGAATTAAAGAAGCTGATAAAATAGCGAAGTTTGGATACTTCCTATTAGAGGGAGCTTGTGGTTTATTTGTTTGGAAGGAGAGCCACTACGTTTGTACAGATCTATTTTTAGAGAACAACTTCTTCGCAGATGATCTTTCTTTACTTACTGGGAAGCCATCTCCTATAGAGATTGTGTCCTTAGAGAATTCAAGATTACTGAGCATTACTAAGTCTAACATCGAGATTCTTAAGAAGACGCCTATGGGCAGCATGCTCTTTCTCGCCGGTGAAGAAAACTCTAATGTTGAAAAGCAGAGCCAACAAATAGAGATGATGACGAAGTCGGCAGAAGAGCGATATCTGGATTTAATGAAGGATCGACCTGAGGTCCTACAAAGGATTCCTCAAAAACACATCGCATCCTATTTGGGGATTACGACTCAAAGCTTAAGTAGGATCAGAAAAAGGATCTAACAACTGCATTAGTTACCACGTGGTAACTATTTTGAAGAAGTTCAATCATAGTTTTGCCTTTTATACAAAAAGCAACATTATGATAAGATTGATAATCACCACTTGCCTAATTATTATAGCATCATTAGCATATGCTCAAGATGATCAAACGGCCATAAGGAAAGGCTTTGTGTTTGGTACATCAATAGGATTCTCGCATTCCATTCACTCCTTTCCTAGTGCATCGCAAAATAATACAGACTTTGGTGTAGGCTTTAAAATCGGATTTATGTTAAAGTCCAATATGGCTCTTTTGCTAACCTCCAATGTATCGGGTTACGATTATACTGGAATTGGAAGATCAAGAAAAAGAGATTTTGGCGTATTGGCACCGACTGTTCAGTATTGGTTGGGTGATCGGTTTTGGGTAATGGGAGGAATTGGGATAGGCTTAGATGCTCCAGTCTTTTTTGATATCAAAGACCCTGACAATAATAAAGAAGAGACAGTATACCATGCTGGATTAGGTGCTATTGGCGCGATAGGGTATGAGTTCTATCAAGGAAAGAAGTTTACGATTGATATAAAAGCAAGAATGACCTATAGAAATATAGACCTCGCTGAAGGTAATACTACTGGTGTCTCTCCCTCCATCCTGATTGGGATCAACTTCTACTAAATTAATGGGTGAACTGATAATTAATAGAGAGCTGATCAAAACCGTCTCCTGGCCCTTCTATTTCTGCTGCTTCTGAAGTTTCTACTACTTTTTGTGAAGAAGACAACAAAGACCATTATAACAGAAATGAGAATAATTGGGACAAGGATCTCGTAAGCTTCATTTGGTAATTCCATGATTCTAAATTACGAAAAAAATAGGCCAAGAAACCTATTAGTTAGAAAAATGAATTCTGGTAGAAGTTATGCGACGCAAGGGCAATTCTCACTGTGAGGAACTATCTACTTGAGAATCTATCCACTCTTAAGTTATACCTCATCGACAATAAATGCGTTTAAAAAATATATGGATTCCTTAACTAAAGGCTAACTTGGAGCGGAAACCTTCTCGACATTGAAGAGACAGAATGTTTTCCATTTTGTGGAGAGATGATACTTTCTATCATCTGCTGTCTATAAGCAAATAAAATGCAAAAAGAATTACCAGAAGTCGACTTTAAGAATCAGGATAATCCTAAATCTTACTTTGATATTGTCAAAATTGAGGATCTTTTACAAAGAGATTTAGATCATGCCATTGATGAGAACCATCTTGTTAAATTCTATATCATCTTGTTTATCTACGAAGGAAAGGGATATCATACAATAGATTTTAAAGATTATGATTACAAGGAGGGTATCGTCCTTTTGATAAGGAAGGATCAGGTGCATAAGTTTTTTAGAAGTTTAAGTGTAAAGGGCTTCTTACTAATTTTCACAGAGGAGTTTATCGTAAGTCATCTAAATCAATTGGAGGCCTCAAAGTCCATGCAGTTGTTTAATGAATCATTGAGCTTTCCTAAGATAGAGTTCAGCTCAGCTGAGGATTTTAAAGACTTTACGGTCTTGGTAAAGCACTTAGAGTTAGAGTATAATATCAAAGACGACTTCTCTATAGGTATAACCAGAAGCGTACTGCATATCGTCATCACAAAGCTATTTCGGTTTAAGTCTAAAGCAGGGCATTTAGTAGAAAAGAAAAAGTACCTCACTCAGTTCTTAGAGTTTCAAAAGCAAGTAGAAACAGATTGCTTTAAGAGCAAAAAGGTCCAGTACTATGCAGGTCAATTAGGCGTTTCCTCTAAAACGCTCAATAACATTGTGAATAATGTAGTCAGTAAGTCTGCAAAGGCTTTTATTGATGAGATAACTGTGATGCAAATAAAGAGACTCTTGATCAGTACTGACGATACTATAAAAGAGATCTCATATACCGCAGGTTTTAGTGATCCCACTAATTTTTATAAGTATTTCAAGAAGTTTACGGGCATTTCTCCCGAAGTGTTTAGACAGGCACATTAAGCCTTCTTTCCCATTTTGACAGTCATTAGAAGCATACTTACCATTGCTGATATTTTAGTCGAGGATACCTTCGTGGTATTACTTAACTAAATATTCTCAATGATATTTCCTGAGTCCCCTTTTCTTCTTTCCAGACGAATATCATCCCTTGTTACTTTCTGTTCTTGTGGTGACGATCATGAACCTATAGCCTTGGTTCTAACGTAACATTCACCAATGCTCTTCAATCAACCGCATTTGTAATGGGAGTGGACTTGGCAATTGAGGATTTCAAACCAGGACAAAATTTTACAATCATCTTGAATTAAATAAATATGCGACTAATAATTAAAACATTCGCCATAGTGGTACTTGCATGCTGCATGGTTAGCTGTGGTTCAAGCAAAAAATCAAAATCAAATAATATGGAAGAAAAGCCAATAATGGAAGTGACCACTTTCAAAGTAAAAAGTGGAGTCAGTACTTCGGTGTTTAATAATCGTGATGCGAGTATTTCATCTGATTTCACAAGCAAGCAGCCGGGGTTCATCAAAAGAATAAGTGGTGTAACAGAGACGGGAGAGATTGGTGTAGTTGTATTCTGGAAAAGCTTAACAGATGCGGACGCATCGATGAGTCAATTTATGAAAGACCAATCAGTTGCTGACTATGGTGCGATGATAGATGAATCTACTATGAAGTTAACACGGTTCACGATGGATAAATCATTCGATGCTCATAGTAGTGACTTTGTAGAGGTCATGACCTTCGATTTGAATTCAGGAACTGAAACTCTTGCCTTCAATGCGATTAATGATCGAGTAGCTAAAGAAGTTACAGCGCCTAAACGCGGCTTTATACAAAGACTATCTGGGAGTAATGAAGATGGAAATCAGGCGGTGGCTGTATTTTGGGATAACAAGATAAACTCTGACGCGGCATTACAACCATTTATGAACAGTCCTATTTCTCAGCAATTTATGGGGATGATGGATCAGACTTCAGTTTGGATGGGTAGGTATCAGACTTTGACATCTCTGCCTAAAGAATTGTCCAAGAAGGATAAAGTTATAGCACTATTGAATAGCTTCAACACAGGAGATCAAACGCCTATTTCTTATATCAATCCTAACAAATATATCCAACACAACCTTGGTGTTGCTGACGGATTAGCTGGCTTTGGAGCAGTCATGCAACATGCACCTCCTGGGGGATTTAAAGCTGAAGTCATAAGGGCTTTCGAAGATGGAGAATATGTGTTCACACATACACAATATGATTTCTTTGGACCTAAAGCAGGCTTTGATGTTTTTAGATTTGAAAATGGTCTTATAGTAGAGCACTGGGACAACCTATTAGAAGTGCAACCACCTAATCCAAGTGGACATACTCAGTTCGACGGAGCTACTCAAATCACAGATCTTGATAAATCTGAATCTAACCAGCAGGTTGTGAGAGATCTTCTTGAAAAGGTTTTTATGAAAGGTGAAATGGATAAAATCGCCACTTATATAAATCCTACAAAATACACACAACACAATCCTGGAGTAGGTGATGGTTTAGATGGTTTGGGTAATGCAATGAAAGCAATGGCTGAAAATGGGGTGATGATGCAATATGATAAAATTCATAAAGTCTTAGGAGAGGGGGATTTTGTTCTTGCTATGAGCGAGGGAAAGCTTGGTAAAGACCCAACTGCTTATTATGACTTGTTCAGATTAGAAAATGGTCAAATCGTAGAGCATTGGGATGTGATCGCTCCTATTCCGCCTAAGGCAGAATGGAAAAACGAAAACGGAAAATTCTAATGCAACTATAGTAGAATAAGAACCCTGAAATCAAACCAACATTATATTTCAATTAAATAAATAAAATAGAGAATGAGGAATCTATTAGTAATGTTACTAACATTAATTTCATTGACTTTGGTAGGTCAGGATAATAACTACCCTTGGCTTAATGATGTATTATCTGAGAATTGTTGCCTAAACAAAAAGGCGACAGCTTATGATTTTGGAAGTTATTCATTTGTTTATATAGAAACAAATGAGGATTGTGCTCCTGGCGGTAAACTATATTTTGAAGATGGTAACTGTTGGTGTACTGATAAGGGCGATTCGTTTTGTACAGATTTTTATAATTTAAGTGCTCAAACAGGTACTGTTGTTTATGAGTGTGATGATTCTAACACAGTTACTCCATTTGATCAATTTGATTGGCTTAGTTCTGTTGCAAGTGAGACGGATTGTAATCAGAGTGAATCTATAACCGTTTATCTAAAAGATCGACTTCAATATGTATTTGTAGAAACAAGTAACGGTGAAGGACAGCTATATACATCTTCAGGAAGTGCACTATGCGCTAGTGCAAATAATTATGATTGTATATCGCTTTATAGTCTCTCTGACGTTACATTAATTTGGAATTGCAGTGGTGATGTTTCAAGCGGAAATGCTATATCAGTTTATAACTCATTTGAGGATGCAACCTTAACAGGCGGTCAGCAAGCATTTTATGGAGCGGCAGGGCCAACGGCGATTACTGATGCTGTTGAGTTTCCACAGTTCATTAATTTCTATGATATTGATTTGACAGAGACAGGGTTGACTATGACATTGTTCAACAATTCTGACGCCGCAGATTTGTTGCTCCCAGATGGTCGTTTTGATAGATATTACTTTGCTTATGATGGCGATGTATCAAATATCAGTATTGCAGGTGGTTCGCCAGGACTTGCAGATAATGCATCCGTAACGGTTTTACCGGCAGGATATGAAATACCGTTAGCCGATTTATTTGCTACAGGTTTTTCTTTACCGATTACACTACCAGATGGTGGTTTTGTTGTTGAATTAGCAGGTGGAACAGACTTGACAGAATTGGGACAAACGCTTATTGTTAGTTTTGAAGAATCGGGATTAGGATCTATATCAGTCGATAGTGAAACCTTCTTCCCAGAGGATATAGTAATTGCTAATAACGTAGCCTATGTAAGTAGCTTAGGAGATGGAAGTTTATCATCTTTTGATTTAACACAATCAAATCCTACGCCTCAGTTATTTGCTGCAGCAGAAGAAGGATATACGCAACGTTGGGGTGTAAAGGTTGATGGCAATACCTTATTTAGCATTTTGGATAATGCTGATTTCGGAGGTGGCATGTCAGGGCCTGCTAAGTTAGTAGCGTATGATATAACAAGCAAAGCCAAAACCGGCGAATGGGATTTGCCAACAGGTTCAATAGGTCATACGGTTTCTATTGTTGATGGAAAATACTATGTAACGGATTTCGGTCAACCAAGAATTTTTGAAATAGATCCAGCTACAGGCACTGTCAATGACAGTTGGTTTACAAGTGACCAATGGGATCCTTCTATTAGTGGTAT